>JAGCYC010000049.1 GCA_017961015.1 Bacteroidales bacterium
ACCGTGGTTTCCCTGGGCCAGGGTATCGATTCCTGGATCGTGGCCCAGTACAGCACGCACGCATATATGACCGCATACGAAGGCGGCAGCCTTACCGCTATGTACGGCAAGGGCTACGTGAGGGCTCCGGAAGGCTCCGTCGCCATCGATGCCGATGGCAATATGGTGGATGTCTCCGGTATGCTGGTACTTGACAGCGACAACAGGCCGCAGACCACCACCGACCTCCAGTACCTTGGCGACTGCGCCCCCATCCTGAAAGGCGGTTTCAACACCAGCTTCAAGTGGAAGGGCCTCACCGCCTACATCGGCTTTGACGGACAGATCGGCGGCCACGTGTTCTCCTACACCAACTGGGTTCTCAACTACCGCGGTAAAGGCACCGCGACCCTGGAAGGCCGCGAAGGAGGCCTCATCCCCGTGGGCGTCCGCGAGACCGGAGACGGGAACTACGTGATCAACACCCAGGAGATCTCTCCCGAGAACATCGCCACCTACTATCACAACAAATACGACCAGACCAACTGCGAGGCCAACTTCGTGAGCACACAGTTCCTCAAACTGAGGGAAGTGCGCCTGGAGTACGCTCTCCCGAAGAAACTGCTGGCCAAGACCCGCTTCATAAGCCAGGCCAGCATCTCCGTATATGGCAACAACCTCTGGTGCTGGACCGAATTCCCCGGCTTCGATCCCGAAGCAGTGACAATGCGCGGCAGCGCAGTTATCCCGGGCTTTGAAATCCTTCAGATGCCCACCACCGCCCAGTTCGGTGCAACACTCAACCTTGTATTCTAAAATGGAGGAGGACAAGCATATGAAAAAGTATTTCATTTCAATTATCATCCTCTTGGCCGCAGCTGCAAGCGCAACGGTCTCTTCCTGCTCCAAGTTTGACGATATGAGCAAGAACCCCTATGCGCTGTACGAAGCCCCGGCCGAATCCTTCGTTCATCCCATAATGTTCAAGACGGAGTACAACCTGATGAGCGTGTTCCGCTCAACTACCGCCCTCCTGATGCAGTATGGGGTATCCGTCAATTCGGAGGTCTCTTCCCGCGTTATAGACAACTACAACATTCCGGAAGGCACCACGGACGATATCTGGAGCGCGCTTTACATCCAGTACGGCAATGCCGTAGCGATGCACAAGCAGGCTATTGACGACAAGGACGACGCGATGCAGGGCGTAGCTCTCATCCTGAGGGCCCTGCTCATAACCCAGATTACCGACACTTACGGCGACATCCCCTTCAGCGAGGCAGGCCTGCTTCCTCTGGAGGAGAACCTCACCCACTATTCCACCAGGTACGACACCCAGAAAGACATCTACCGCGACGTGATCTGTATGCTCGAAGATGCGAATGAACTTCTGGCAAAGGCCCAGGCCGATGGACAGATAAACTTCAGCGCCGTATGCGACAAGACCTTCAAGGGCAGCCTCGACAAATGGCGCCGCTTCGGCAATTCCCTCTATGCCCGCTCGCTGATGCGTATCGCGCTTAAGGTTATCGAAGAGGATGGCGGCAACCTGCAGCTGGACGAAAAATGGGAGGCCGTATCGGTAAGGGGTCAGCTGGCAAAGCTGTACCACGATTTCCAGGCCGGTGACGGCGACTATCCCCAGATGAGAAGCCGCGCCGACCGTCCCCTCGTCCCCTTCAGCGACCAGTACGAGCCCGAGCATACTCCCTTCTATACGATGACCAGCGGTAACTGGAACGCCCTGGCCGTCAGTGACGTGCTCACCCGCCATATGCTGGACTACACCGAGAAGGTGGATTCCGACGGCATCACCTACTACGACTACAAACCGGGTCCCTATTTCTATGAAGGAACCGGTACCGGCAATGTCGAGGATCCCCGCTACGACTGCTGGTGGAGGAAAGCCACCGGAATGCCGGTGCAGCTGACCAATGACGCCCGCGTGCGTTTCCTGGACAGCGACGAGCACAAGTCCAAGGCCGGTAACTCCAAGATAGGCCGAATGACCTTCGGGGTGGACGGAAACGGCAATCCTTCCCCCAGCGGCATCACCCAGCTCATCTTCGACTTGAAGAATGCCGATTACTACCCCCTGATGCAGTATTCGGAGCTGCTGTTCATCTATGCCGAGGCCGGTGTCCGCAACTGGATCTCAGACGCCTCCGGCCTGGCGGCATACCTGCAGCTGTACCAGGACGGCATACGCGAAAGCATCCTGGAATGGAGGCCGGACCTCACCGCCACCTCGCAGTGGACCGTGGACTACGTGAACTTCTGCTCCAACGGCATGACTTTCAGCGACGGCAACAGCTTCAATTCCAACAATGCGCTGGAAGCCATCCTTACCCAGAAGTGGGTATCCCAGTTCTTCATCGGCATTGAATCCTGGTGCGATTACAGGCGCACAGGTTATCCCCTGCTAAGGACCGACGGCCCCGCCGCAGCGAACAACCACATCCTCCCCACGCGAATGCGTTATCCCTCGGACGAAGCCTACCGCAACACCGTGGCCTATCCCGAGGCACTGAACCGCTGGCTGGGCGGCACCAACAACATACAGACCGATGTCTGGTGGGCCAACACAGTAATCAGCAAAGAGACAAGGCTTATCGGAAGACAATAAAACGAAATCGCTATGAGACATTATATATATAATATGCTTTCGGCTGCAGTCCTCCTTGTGGCTGCAGTAGCCTGTGTCAAAGAAAAAGCTTCCGACGAGCAGACCATGAACGAGCGCAAAGCCGCCATGGCCCAGCTGGAGGTGAGCTATTCGTCCGGCGGGCAGGCGGTATCGGAAATTACCGTGGGCAGCAGTGCCAGCCGCTACGAACTGGAGGTCAAGATGAACAACGACAATCTGCGCTGGAATCTCGAGAGCGACCGTGCCTGGTGCGTGGTGGTTCCCGGGGAGCACCGCGGCAGCGGCAAGGTTGTCCTGTCCATAGAAGCCAACGAGTCCTTCGATGCGCGGGACATGGCATCGGCCGCAACGCTCAGCTTCGTGGCCGGCGAGTACCGCAGCGAAGCCATCACCGTGAGTCAGATAGGAACGAAATTCATCGTAAACAAGCCCTATTTCATAGCTCCGATGGATGGCGGCGTGTATACCACCAGGGTTACCACTCCTGCCGGTACAAGCTGGAACTGTGAAGGCAACGAATGGATGGAAGTAACGCGTGGAGCCACCACCTCCGGTGCGGAGTATGACACCACCGATATTACCATAAAGCCGTCCTACAACGGCGGCGAATCCCGCTACGGCACCATTACCCTGAGCTCCGGTGAGGAAGCCTCCGGCATAAACCTGTGGCAGTTCGGCAGCGAATACGACTACGACGCCGAGGGCAATATCTTCTTCAACTACGGAGTGCCCGCAAACTTCAGCATTACCGCACCCGCATACAGCGTCAAGAAGATCAATGTCCCCGAATTCGGCAAGGCCTCTCTCGTGGAGAACGGCGACGGAACGTCTACGATAAACTTCACCCTGAGCGACAATCTGAGCGACTGCTCGGAAGTAAGGGAGGTGAACCTGTCCATCGACCTGAACAATGCATCGGCAATCACAGTCCCGCTGCCCAGGCTCATGCAGGACTACACCCCCGCATTCGGCCTGGTTTCCGCAAAGGGTCTCAAGGCCTTTGCACAGGCTGTAGCCAACGGCGACGAAACCACTGACTGGGAACGCGACGGCGCCGTGGTGGTGATACAGGACATAAGCATGGACGACGTGACCGACTGGCCCGGTATCGGCACTCAGGAACACCCCTTCACCGGTACCTTCAACGGCAAAGGACATGTCATCACCGGACTCAGCGGCTCCCGCGGCCTGTTCAACAATATCAAGAACGCCACCGTCAAGGACGTTGCCCTGGGCAAACAGGGCAAGGCGGTTTCCATCTTTGACAACCGCAGCTATACCGAGGATGCCGTTGTGGGCGGCCTGGTTGCCAATGCCCAGGCCTCAACCATCAGCGGCTGCTCCTTCGTGGGCGATTTCGAAGTTGCCGTGACCCTGAGCAGCGGCAGCATCTATGCCGGCGGCATAGTGGGCAAGGCCGATGCTTCCAGCAGCATCGAGGCCTGCAAGGTGGGCGGACAGATTACCATAACCAGCCCTGCGGCAAGCGGCGTTATCTGCAATGCCGGCGGTATAGCCGGCCTATGCCAGGGCTCCATACTGGGCTCCGAGATGCAGGGAGGGCTCAAGTACTCTTCCGGCATCGCCACCGCATTCATAGGCGGCATCCAGGGAAAACTCGGAGATGGCATCTCGGTTGGGAACAACACCTTCAACGGCTCCATTATCCTTGGCGGAGGGGTCCAGGAAGCCTGCGTGGGAGGACTTTATGGCTGCGTGGAGAATTCCAGAGCCTTCAACTACGCCCAGGACAAATCCATGTCCATGGGAAGCATAAGGGTGAACAGCTACTCTTCGTCCGACAACACCAACCTGTGGGTGGGCGGCATGGTAGGAAAGGCCAAGGCCGGCATAGGCCTGTCCTTTACCGGCTATGAAAACAAGACCGGCATACTCCTGAACCAGACCGCGGGTCTCACCTCCAGGTATATCTGCATAGGCGGTATCCTGGGCGGCTGCGACTGGCAGAACGGATCGGCCGGTGCCGTTGCTTCGCTCGATATCGAGAACGCCACCAACAGCGGAGCCATAATGGTGCGCTATTCCACCAATGGCTCCAAGGTCAGGCACGGCCTGTTCGGCGGCATCGTGGGCCTGGTCAACGGCCCTGCAAATATTAAGAACTGCACCAACTCGGCCAATGTAGGATCGGCCGATACCAGCAAGGACGAGGACGACGTTGCCGGCAACACCCGTGCCGGAGCCGCCGCCAATGACTTCTGCGAAATTATCGGCGGTATTGTGGGCTACGCCAAGGGCGGCAACCAGCTTATCGAGGGCTGCGCCAACCTTGCGCCGGTGCAGAACCTCCACTACAGCAACCGTCCTTCCACCAGTTCTTCGGACGGAATGTTCTGCTCGCAGGTTGCAGGAGGCATCATAGGTGCTTTCAACTATGATACAACTCCTAACGACAACATCACGCTTACGCTGAAGTCCTGCAACAACAATGTGAACGGAGATGTCCTGTGCTTCCGCGGCTATGCCGGCGGCATAGTGGGATACTGCCGTAGCGCCACCATCACCGGCTGCTCCAGCAGGGGCGGCCAGGCGGCAAAAGAGAATGACAACGCCTACTACCGCGGAGGTATCGCCGGCGGCGTCATAAAGACTTCCATCACCGACTGCTGGGCCAACTGCAACATCACTTCCGGTGCTGGCGGCAGCGCCGAGGCTGCCTTCTCAGGCGGTATCGTGGGCTGGGTGCTCACAAACGACCCCGTTACCATAAAGGACTGCAAGTACTTCGGCAAGATAACCTGCACCCCGAACGGTTCCAAGCCAATTTATCCCGGCGGAATAGTATCGGCCGCGGCAGAGAACACCAGCGTAATCAACTGCAGGTTCGGCGGTACCGTACAGGATACGGAGATTAGCGCGAACAACGTAAGGACGCCCGCCTATGTGGCAGGAAACTACATTGCCAATCCGGTCTGCTCCATTGAGGGCATAGACTACTGGGACGGAAAACTCTGATGATATGAAAAAGACATTCGTACTGATATTAGCGCTTGCGGCGGTACTGGTCTCCTGCGAAAAACAGGAGACCGGTGGCGGCGGGAACAGCGGCGGGAACGTCATACCCTCCCACTATACCATATACGGAACCATCCAGGGCAACGACGGCAAAAAACTGAGCGACGTGGTGGTCTCCGACGGCAAGAGCTGCTTCAAGACCGGTGCCGACGGAAAGTATTATATCGATGCCGATGTAAACGCCACGGACTATGTCTTCGTGTCCACCCCGTCCGGCTATTCGGCCCCCGTCCAGGACGGCCATGCCATCTTCTGGAAGTTCCTCAAGGATGTCCAGAAGGGTGGCGACGGCCGCTACAACATAGACTTCACCCTCAACAAGATCTCCAATCCTGAGCGCTATACAGTGCTCATCTTTGCCGATCCCCAGCCGCGCAAATCAACGGCAACCCTGGACAAAGTGGGCTTCCACTCCCTGGACTGCTGCAATGACATGTACCGCGACATGAAGGAATATGCCGGCACCATCAGCGGCAGGCCGGTTTACGGAATCGGCCTTGGAGACATCGTACACCAGGACCTTAGCCTGCTGCCCCAGTACAGGCAGGGCATGGCCACCACAGGCATCTCCACCTATAATGTAATAGGCAACCACGACCAACAGCACATTTTCACTACGGACGAGCTGGCCTCCAAGCCTTACGAGGCCATAATGGGCCCCGCCAATTACTCCTTCAACCTTGGAGGCATGCATTACCTCATGCTTGACAACATGATAGCAGGCGATCCCGCCCAGGGCAAGTATTCCGACGAATGCACCACCGGCCTCACGAAGGAAATCTGGGAATGGGTAAAGAAGGACCTCTCCTACGTGAGCCCGTCCACTCCCCTGATGGTGTGCGCCCATTCGCCCATGATGCGCACCGAAAGCGGGTCCGACCGCAACGGCGCCTATCTCGGCGACCTGCGCAACCTTCTTTCCAAATTCCCCAAGGCCTACGTATGGGCGGGACACACCCACACTTCCTTCAACTATGTGGACAAGGCCAATCCCAAGATTGAGACACATACCGTATCACGCGTTACCGGCCAGCTATGGGTCAACGATTTCCTGGGTGGCAACGGTACTCCGCGCGGTTATATAGTCTTCGAGTACGACAAGGGCAAAGTGAGCTGGAAGTTCAAGCCAATCTACTACCAGACCGGCACCTATGTGGGAAGCGGAAACGGCAGCAGGACTCCCGACTATACCTTGCGCGACTGGGACTACACCAACGGCAAGGCTGTGCTCAAATCGACCGGCAAGGCCCTGGACGAAAGCTATCAGATGCAGGTCTTCCCTCCCGGCACTTATGCCGCCGACGACAAGACCATATACGTGAACGTATTCCTCTGGGACGAGCTGTGGAGCAATCCCAAGATCTATGTGGACGGCGTGCCCACCACTATGACCAGAGTTACCGCCAAGGATTTCCGCTATTCCTACAGCGACTGGCAGCTTACCACCTTCTACAGTGCCAATACCTCCATCGGCTCCGAATTCACTCCGGACAAGAACAACTGCAGTTCCATGTTCCGTGCCTTCGTGGACAAGGCTCACGGTACCGGCACGGTTAAGGTAACAGACCGCTTCGGCGTAGAACACACCTCCTTAATAACTTGGTAATGAAAAGATTAGTTATTATATTGGCGGTTCTCTCATGCGCGTGCGTGTGTGCGAACGCCCAGGGAATAGGCAGTGCAAAAGACCTGCAGGACTTTATTGCGGCAATAAACGACGGAGAATCCCTTTCGGCCTGGAGCGAGGGCGACAGCGTGGTGGTCCTTACCGCCGACATAGACCTTGCCAAGGTGAAGAAACTGGACCAGGTGCTTTCCTTCACGGGACAGTTCGACGGCCGCGGCTTCCGCATCAAGAACTGGAAAAACGCCCAGGCGGGACTGTTCAAGACCGTAGGTCAGGGCGCCGTCATTTCCAACCTTATCATAGACAAGACCTGCCAGATGAAGGTCTCTGGCAAGGGCCCGGAGCTGCACGTTGGCTTCATAGCCGACGACAACAGCGGCACCATAATCAACTGCGTGAACGAGGGCAGCATCGCCCACAAGTGCAGCTATGCATCGGCCCCTGCCTACGTTGGCGGCATTGCCGGCTCCAACCGCTTTGTCATCAGGAACTGCCGTAACGAAGGCAAGATATCCTCCGAAGTCTACTCCGGAGTGTTTACCGAAGACATCTACCTGAGTGTGGGCGGCATAAGCGGCGGCGCGGCACAGAAGCCCTACCGCGGCAGCGTTATCGTGAACTGCGAAAACAGCGGTGAAGTGTACGGTATAGGAAACCTCGCCTGCATCTTCGTGGGCGGCGTAGCAGGAAGCAGCGCACGCACCAACATCAAGTACTGCGTGAACCGCGGCGCCGTTAAATCCACCCTGAACGAGGCCGAGCAGGCCAACCAGTTCGGCCTTATCCGCTGCGGCGGCATAGCCGGAATGACCAAGGGCGACGTACTCCGCTGCGACAACTTCGGCCCCGTGAGCGCCAATGGTGCCTGCGGGTCGGGCGTGGCCGGAATTGCCGGCGTCCCCCACAGCACCATAGTTATGGCCGACTGCGTGAACTACGGCGCGGTGACGGCCTCCGGCGAGCAGCCTTCCCATGCCGGCGGCATAGCCGGAGCCATAAGCCGTCCCGT
>JAGCYC010000050.1 GCA_017961015.1 Bacteroidales bacterium
AATCCGCAAACCACCAAATATAATCGGATTAGTTTGCGGATTAATAGTAAGTTTATCGCACTATTGAGAGGGGTTTTTCAGTGGCCTCCCCTTGTGCGGGGGTGCACAAGCCCCCCGGCACCCCATAGCCCCAACCCATTCCGGCGGGTGGGTGAAGGATTCGGCGAAAAAAGCGGCAGGAGATGCCCGATCAGGTCGGGCATGACGGCAAGGTCGCAGTCGGCCCTTCGACAGGCTCAGGGACCTCAGGGAACGGGATGCAAGTCCTTCGACAGGCTCAGGGACCTCAGGGACCTCAGGGAACGAGATGCAAGCCCTTCGACAGGCTCAGGGACCTCAGGGACCTCAGGGAACGAGATGCCGGCCCTTCGACAAGCTCAGGGACCTCAGGGACCTCAGGGGCCGTGGCTAAGGCCTAAACCCTATTCCCATTCGATTGTTGCCGGCGGTTTGGAGGAGATGTCGTAGACTACGCGGTTCACTCCGGCCACGCGGTTTATGATGGCGTTGGAAATCTGGGCCAGGACGTCGTAGGGGAGGTGCACCCAGTCGGCGGTCATACCGTCGGAAGAGTTCACCGCACGGAGGGCCACGCAGCGCTCATAGCTGCGTTCGTCGCCCATCACGCCCACAGTCTGCACCGGTAGCAGGATGGCGCCGGCCTGCCACACCTTGTCGTACAGGCCCTTTTCCCGCAGGATAGAGACGAAGATATCATCGGCCTCCTGGAGGATGGCTATCTTTTCGGGGGTAACCTCGCCCACGCACCTTATGGCAAGTCCCGGACCCGGGAAGGGATGGCGGCCAAGGATGCGGGGATCCAGGCCCAGGCTCCGGCCAACCCGACGCACCTCGTCCTTGAACAGCAGCCTCAGGGGCTCCACCACCTTCAGGTTCATCCTTTCGGGCAGACCGCCCACGTTGTGATGGCTCTTGATGGTGACCGAAAGGCCTTTCACGGGGCTGGATTCGATGACGTCGGGATAGATGGTGCCCTGGCCCAGCCATTTCACGCCCGGGAAGGCGGCGGCTTCCTTTTCGAACACCTCCACATAGTCCCGGCCGATGATCTTGCGCTTCTGCTCGGGCTCGGTAACTCCGGCAAGGTCGCCCAGGAAACGCTCCCCGGCATTCACGCCCTTGACCTGCAGGCCCATTCCGCGGTAGGATTCGAGCACCTGGCGGGCCTCGTCCTTACGCATCAGGCCGGTGTCCACGAAAATGCAGTGCAGCCTCTTTCCCACCGCCCTGTGCAGCAGCAGGGCCGATACCGACGAATCCACCCCGCCGGACAGGCCCAGAATAACCTCGTCGGTGGGGCCTATCTGCCTGCGGAGCGATTCCACGGTGCTTTCGATATAGTTTTCGGGAGTCCAGTTGGCCTGGCAGCCGCAGATCCCGAGGACAAAATTCTTCAGAAGGATGTGCCCCTCCTCGCTGTGCTGGACCTCCGGGTGGAACTGTATGCCCCAGCGGGGAGCACCTGCAAGGCGGAAGGCGGCGTTGGCAACCTCATCGGTAGAGGCAATGCGCTCGAAACCCTCCGGCAGCGAAAGGATGGTATCGGAGTGGGACATCCACACCACCGAAGCCTCGTGCATACCTTCCAGAAGCGGATCCTGAGCGGCCAGATGCAGCCTGGCCCTGCCGTATTCGCGGGAAGGAGCCTTTCCTACTTCACCCCCGGCGCGGTGGCACAGCAGCTGTGCGCCGTAGCATATTCCGAGCAAGGGCAGCGTCCCGGGAAGGCTCTCCAGGGCGGGAGACGGTGCATCCGGATCGTTTACCGATGCAGGGGAACCCGAAAGGATTACGCCCTTGAATTCCTCCCAGGCAGGGATTTTGTGGAAGGGGTGAATCTCGGCATAGACACCGGCCTCGCGTATGCTGCGGGCTATGAGACGGGTGTACTGGGAGCCGAAGTCCAGGATGAGGATTTTGTCCATATTGTCTAAAAATTACTATCTTTGCATCGTTATGAAGCGATTACTCACACTTTGCGCCGCATTCCTGCTGCTGGGCCTCGGCCTCAGCGCCCAGGTGCGCAGCTATGCCGACAACGCCTCCAAGGCTTTTGTAATCGGCCTGGATACCTACTTCTTCGGGGCCGAGGGTTCCCTTGACTTCACCGCCGGTGGCCAGAGCTTTACGGCATCCCTTTCCAACGGAAGCGTGAGCCTTGCCTCCCAGGAACTGGAAAACGGCGGGGGCGATGTCCTCGTGGGTATCCACGACTTTACCAACAACCGCAATCCCGAATTCGTGGTGGCCCGCCGCAACGGCGAAACCATCTGTGCCAACGTCTATGCCCTCAGCGGCGGCAAGTGGAAGGCCATCGGCCGTATCGGCGCCACGGGCGGCAAGGAAATAAGGGTTTTCCGTCAGGCTTTCACCATCCGCTCCGGCGAGGCCCTCTATACCTGGACCTGGCACGGATCGGCCTTCGATTTCAAGGCCTCCGACGGCAGCTCCGACCCTACTCCTGCTCTTTGACGTGGATCAGGGCCTTTACCGGCGCAATGCCTTCCAGGCAGGCGCGTCCCGGAAGATCGTCAATCTCAATTAAAAACACAAAGTCCTTCACCTTCAGGGTGAAGTCTTTTCCGTCTATGCTCAGCTTCTGACCGTTCAGGCTGTCGGCCAGGCCCTTTGCGGTGCCGCCGGTGGCCAGGATGTCGTCAAAGAATGTGAGCTCTATGCAGTCTCCTTCCTTTACGCAGGCCCTCAGGTCCGAGATGCGGAAGTACAGGTTGTCGGGGCCGTATTCCTTCATAATCTGAACCTGGACCAGGTCGCCGGGATTGTGGGGCAGCTTGCCCTTTTTGCGCACGGGAAGGACGGTGCGCACGGGGCCGTCGGCATAGAGCATCGGGGCGGCGAAGAGGAAGCCCCTGGCCTCCGGAGCGATAAGGTTGGGACTGTCGCAGAGTTTCACGAGGTCCGCTGTAAGGCTGCGGAAAACATCCTTGTCCTGCAGCAGGGGAAGCACATCCACAAAGGTAACTCCTTCGATGGGGAAGTCGGGATAGAAGTTAAGAGAGTTTTTGTAATCCATTATTCGACAGAATTAATGTCAATCAGATTGTTAAGGAGTGCATATACGGTAAGGCCGGCCACGGTCTTGATGCCCGTTTTCCGGCTGATGTTCTTGCGATGGGTGATGACCGTGTGGGTGGAGAGGCAGTACTTGTCGGCTATCTCCTTGTTCAGCATACCCTTGGCCACGCACACGAGGATTTCCTTCTCCCGGGCCGATAGTTCCCCGCCCTCGCGCCTTGCCGGGTCGGAATGGCCGTCCAGGGCCATACGGAGCTTTTTTACCACCGTCGCCGGGCTGTCGGAAAGGCCGATGACGGCGTCGAAGCCTTCGGCCCCGTCGTTCATAAGCTTGAAGGCTATCACCGGGGCGTCGCTCAGCGTGCCGATATGGGCGCGCAGGCCCTCGCGCGAGGCGGAATCGGCCACCAGGGGATCCACTATGATGATATCGGGGGCGGCGGAGCGTATCCTGGCGTCGGACAGCTCGGTGAGCACCCAGGAGAGTACGAACTCCCCGGTTTCCCGGAAAATCTGTTCCAGACCGCGGGAAACTATGGCCGACGGCAGTATGGCAAGTACTTTCCTACGCATTCTCTATCCTCCCGACTCCGGGAACCAGAACTTCGTCTTCTATTATGGTATGTTTTTCGAGGTCGTACTCAAGGGTGTAGATGTTCACGAGGGCAAGCATAGCCTGAGACTGGTCGCAGCCCTGGGGCAAGTACTTCATCACCAGGTTCTTAAGGTCTTCCAGCTTCTCCTCCACATTGGAGTGGTTGCGTTCGTATTCTGCAATTGAGAAGCCTTCTCCCGAACGGCCCTCCAGCACGGCGTTCACGTAAGGGAACACATAGTCCTCCTCATAGGCGAAATGCTTGGAGAGTTCCTCTTTGTACTGGGAGAAGAAACTGCGTATAACCGAGCGGGGCTTGCTCTGGCAGCCTGCGGTCATACGTTCCAGGGCCTGGGCCAGCCGGGGAAGGACCTGGTCCATATAATACGAATGGGAGAGGTGCAGGTATTTTACGATTTCCTTCAGGTCCACCCTGTCATCGGCCGAAGGGCGGAAGCCCGGAACTGCATAGACGCTGCAGATTAGGAGGAAGGTGTCGGTGTCGGTCCCGCTGCGGCGGCATACTTCGTCCACCGAGGCTTCTGAGAAGCCGAAATCCAGGCCCATACGTGAGAATACCCCCAGGAGGGAAAAGTCCTTGTCCAGAAGCTGGGCCATCTTCATTCCGGCCCTCAAGGGGAAGCTTTCGCTGTGCAGATTCATTGTACAAAGATAGTGAAATTTTGCATTTTTTCCGGAAAAGTAGTATTTTCGCAGACTGAAAAAAGGAATTAATTTCATTAAACCTATATTAAAAATGAAAAAGATTGTTTCTGTTTTTGCAGCTGCAGCCCTGATGCTCATCGGCACCCAGGCCTATGCTCAGCTTTCCGTCGGTCTCGGTTTCATCAGCGCCCCTGAAAAAGGCGTGAACACCTCCACCGTCGCCGGTACCACCAGCACCGACAAAACCTCTCTCGACTTGAGCGGTGTCTATGCCGGAGCCGAATACAACTTCGCCCTTCCCTGGGTGGACGGCCTCGGTGTAGCCCCTGGAGCATACCTGACCGCACAGTTCGGCAAGGAACACCATGAACTTACGGGTGACTCGAATCATACCGACATTGCCGTTAACGTTCCCGTGCATGTAACCTATGGTCTGGAGCTCACCAACGACTTCAAGCTCATCGCCTTTGCCGGTCCCGCACTGCGCCTCGGCATTGTCCGCAACGATGTCTCCAAGAATGGCAACAACACCAACACCTACGACTACTTCGGCCAGAACGACAATGATGTCGTTTACAACCGCCTCAATGTCCTGGTTGACCTGGGTGTAGGTATCGAGGTTGCCAATGCCATCCAGGTGAAGGTGGGCGTA
>JAGCYC010000051.1 GCA_017961015.1 Bacteroidales bacterium
GGGAACCTCGCCGTGCTTCCACACGCTCAGGTGCTCCACTTTCTGGAGGCGGTTGTAAAGGCTGTCCACATATTCGGGCTTCACCCACAGGCTGGTGGGGATGGAGCTCACCACGTGGTCGCACCAGCCCTCGGGGATAACCTCGTCCCAGGCGATGAAACGCTCGGGGGAGATTTCAGTCATACCGTGGTCGCCGGCTATGATGAAATTGAGGTGCTCGCCTACCCCGGGAATGGCCTTGAGACGGGTGTAGAGCACATTCATCAGGCTGTCCATCTCGTGCACCTTGGCTGCGGTTTCCGGAGCGTAGGGGCCAAAGTCGTGGCCGGTATGGTCGGGCTCGTCAAAATAGCCCATCAGCAGGCGGGGACGCTCATCCTCGGGAAGGCTCAGAAGGCGGACCATTTCGTCTATGCGTTCCTCGAAGGTCCAGTGCGGATCCTCATTCCAGTTGCGGTAGTATGTGGGGAAGGTGCCGCAGATGGGAATGTCGGAACCTACCCAGTAGACGCTGGCTGCCCTCACTCCCTGACGCTGTGCTGTTACCCAGACCGGCTCTCCAAGATAGTAGTGAGGATCGAAGCGGCATTCAGAGTCGCCCATACTGTATTCGTACTGCGTTTCAGGATCCCAGAAAGAGTTGTTCACCAGGCCGTTGTGGTCGGGCACCAGGCCAGTGGCCATAGTGTAGTGGTTGGGGAAGGTGGAAGAAGGGTAGGACGGGGCCATACGTGCCTTCACACCCACCGTAGCCAGGGAATCGAAGAATGGCATATCGTACATATCGGCATAATCCCAGCGGCTTCCGTCAAGGGAGATGATTACGGTGTAATTCTGCACGGGACGGGAGCAGGCTCCCAGGAGGGCCAACAGGGCCAGAATGAGGAACTTTTTCATATTGAAGGTTTAAAAAAGGGCGGCTCTGCAGCCGCCCCGCTTGGTTTATTTCTTCTTGGAAGCCTTCTTGGCAGCCGCCGCAGTTGCGTCGAACATGATGGGCGTACCAATCATAATGGACGCGTAGGTGCCGATGATGACACCAAGGCACAGGGCCACGGCCAGACCGCGGATGCTCTCTCCGCCGAAGATGGCGATTGCCAGCATCGGAAGCAGAGTGGACACCGAAGTGTTCATAGTACGGGTGAGGGTGGCGTTAAGTGCCGTATTCACGGTGGTGCGGAACTCGTCCTTCGGGTGCAGGCCCCTCTGCTCACGGATACGGTCGAAGATAACCACGTTATCGTTGATGGCGTAACCGATGATGGTCAGGATGGCCGCGATGAAGGTCTGGTCCACATCCAGGTTGAAGGGCAGGATGCCGTTGAACAGCGAGAAGAAGCCGATCACGATGATGGCAGTGTGAGCCAGCGAAACTACGCCGCCCAGACCCCAGGTCCAGCCTTTGAATCGCAGGGCGATGTAGGCGAAGATAACGAGAAGGGCCAGGAACACTGCGATGAATGCACCGCGGGTGATATCACGGGCGATGGTCGGACCCACCTTGTCGGAGGAGATGATACCGTTGGGGTTCTCCAGGGTGGAGGTGAAGTCGGCCAGGGTGATATCGGCCTCGTAGAAGCCTTTCAGGGAATCGAAGAGCAGGCTCTCGATTTCGGCATCTACGGCGGTATCTTCACTGTTGTTCTTGTACTGGGTGGTGATCTTCATCTGGGACTCGCCGCCGAACTGCTTCACCTCTACGGAGTACTGGTCAAGGCCGGCGGCCTCGGCAGCATCCTTGAAGGTGATCTCCACGGCCTCGCGGACCTGCTCGGCGGTAACGGCCTGGTCGAAGCGCACTACATAGGTGCGGCCTCCGGTGAAGTCTACGCCGTAGCTGAAGCCCTTGAAGGCGATGCTGGCGATGGAAATCACGATGAGGGCGCCGGAAATGATGTAGGAGTATTTCTTAAGGCCGATGAAATCGATCTTGGTGTTCTTGAGGAAGTTCTCGCTCCACTTGAAGGACAGAGCCACCTTCTTGCCGGCTGCGATGCGGTCGTCAAATACAAGGCGGGTGATGAAGATGGAGGTGAGCACCGAAGTGATGATACCGATGATGAGGGTGGTGGCGAAGCCCTGGACGGGACCGGAACCGAAGATGTACAGGATGATACCTGTGAGCAGGGTCGTGATCTGGCCGTCCAGAATGGCGGAGTAGGCGTTGCGGTAACCGTCGTGGACTGCGAGCGAGAAGCCCTTGCCGGCGGCAAGTTCTTCCTTGATGCGCTCGTAGATGATCACGTTGGCATCAACGGCCATACCCAGGGTGAGCACCAGACCGGCGATACCGGGCAGGGTGAGCACGGCGCCGAAGCTTACCAGGACACCGAAGAGCAGGAGCACGTTGCACAGCAGGGCCAGGTCTGCGATGAGACCGGCGCCGCTGTAGAACAGCACCATATAGATGAGCACCACGCAGAAGGCGATCAGGAAGGAAATGAGACCGGCCTTGATGGAAGCCGAACCCAGGGAAGGACCGACCACCTGCTCCTGGATGATGGAGGCAGGGGCGGGAAGCTTACCGGATTTGAGCACGTTGGCAAGGTCCTCGGCCTCCTGGACATCGAAGTTACCGGTGATCTCGGAGGAGCCGCCGGTGATTTCGGTGTTCACGGTAGGATAGGAATACACCAGGCCGTCCAGCACGATGGCTACCTGCTTGCCGATGTTGTCCTTTGTGAGGTGAGCCCAGATGGAGGCGCCTTCGGCATTCATATTCATAGATACCGAAGGAGCGCCGGAACCACCGTTCTGGGCACCGTTGAAGTTCACGCGGGCGTCGGTAACCACACCGCCGTCCAGGGGAGCCTTACCGTCACGGGAGGTGGCCTTGATGGCAACCAGCTCGTAGAGGTTGCTGCCGCGTACCAGGTCGGTGGGTTTCACGGACCACATACCGCGGAAGCCCTGAGGAAGGACATCCTGGGCCATATTCAGGTAACGGTTCACGGTAGCGGTGTCAACACCTGCGGCGAAGCCGATGCAGGCATTGTTCCAGCCGCTGGGGCTCAGGACCTGGAAGAGGGGATTTGCCACGGCCGAGCTGTCGCTCAGGTTGCCGAGGATCTCTGCCACGCGGGCATCCACTGCATACAGATCCACTTCGTTACCCTGGTAGGTGGGCCAGAATTCGAGGGAAGCGGTACCCTGCAGGAGCTTACGCACACGCTCGGGGTCCTTGACGCCGGGAAGTTCGATGAGGATCTTGCCGGAATTGCCAACCTGCTGGATATTGGGCTGGGTTACGCCAAAGCGGTCGATACGGTTGCGGAGCACGTTGAAGGAATTGTCAACGGCGCTCTTTGCCTCTGCGCGGATCACGTCCACGACTTCCTTGTTGGTGGATTCGGGTTTAACCTTGTCACGGAGCTCATAGGTGCCGAAGACCTCGGCCAGGCGGCGCGAGGGGGCGATCTCGTTCCAGGCTTCCTCGAACAGGCCGATGAAGTCCTGGCTGGAGTTCACGTTCTTGGCCTTGGCGGCGGCGATAGCGGCCACGAAATCGGGGTCCGTGCTATTGCCTGAAAGGGCCTTTACAAGGTCCTCGAGCTGCACCTGCAGCATCACGTTCATACCGCCCTTGAGGTCCAGACCCAGGTTGATTTCCTTTTCCTTGACGCTCTTGAAAGTGTATCCGAGGAATACTTTCTCCGCGCTGATGGAATCCACATAGGCTCTGTTCCTGATGGCTGCCACGGAATCCTGGACGAACTCCTGGATTTCGGGAGCTACATTGTTTACCTGTACGTACTGCGCTGCGGCGTCATTTGCATAATCGGCAGCCTTTTTCTCCTGCAGGCGGGTAATCACCGTGAAGGAAAGCTGCCAGATGCTGGCTGCGGCGAGCAGAATCGCTACAAGTCTGATCCAACCTTTGCTTTGCATTTCTAAACGTATTTTAAATTCATTTGTTTCGAACGGGCGCGGCGCATATGGGTGCACCTTGCCAAATTAGCTTGCAAAGTTACACTTTTTTTCTGACAAAAGAAAGATTAAAGCCAAACTGCCCTGCTTGGGGCCGATATTAAAAAACATTTTGGAAAATTTTTCTGTTTTGCAATGCCTTTCGGGAGGATTTGCCGTAGCTTGCGCAAAAAAAGCAAGAGTATGCTCATTCAGATTCACGGTGCAAAATGCATAGGCATCCAGGCCTTCCCGGTAGTGGTGGAGGTGGAGATCACGAACGGCATAGGAATACACCTCGTAGGCCTTGCCGATGCCGCCGTAAAGGAGAGTCTCCTCCGTACGGTAACGGCCCTGCAGGCCTGCGGATTCCATATTCCGGGCCGCAAGATAATTATCAACCTGGCTCCCGCCGATATGCAGAAAAAAGGCGGCGGCTACGACCTTCCCATCGCCGTGGGGATAATAGCAGCGTCGGGGCAGCGGCGGCTCCAAGCCCTGGGGGACTACCTCATTATGGGGGAGCTCGGCCTGGACGGAGGGGTGAGGCCGGTGAGCGGAGCCCTGCCGATGGCCGAGCTGGCCGTCCACAGCGGTCTTAGGGGCTGCATCCTGCCGGAGGCATCGGCCCTAGAGGCGGCCGATACGGCCTCTATCGACGTGTACGCCGTACGCACGCTCTCACAGGTGCTGGACCTGCTGGACGGGGACGCCGGGGCCCTGAGGAGCCTTCCGGTGAAGCAAAGCGCCGCCTACATCGGCCTTTCACGTACCGACGCTCCCCGCCCCGCCGCGGTGGATTTTGCCGATATCATCGGCCAGAGCGCCGCCAAACGGGGGCTGGAGATTGCCGCCGCCGGCCAGCACAACGCAATGCTCATCGGTGCTCCGGGCTCGGGGAAGAGCTCGCTGGCAAAGGCCCTGCCGGGCATCCTTCCTCCTATGACCACGGAGGAGGCTCTGCTCACTTCCAAGATATACTCGGTGGCGGGGCTCGGGAATTCCCAGGCCGGGCTCAGGCGCATCAGGCCCTTCAGGGCGCCGCATATATCGGCCTCCAAGGCGGCTATGCTGGGAGGGGGAAGCGGGGAAAATATCCTGCCCGGCGAGGTGTCCCTGGCGCACGGGGGAGTGCTCTTTGTGGACGAGTTCTGCGAAGCCCCGAAATCGGTGCTGGAGAGCCTCAGGGCCCCGCTTGAAGAACGCCGCGTGTGCGTTTCCCGCCTCAAGTCCAAGGTGGAATATCCCGCCTCGTTTATGCTTGTCGGGGCCTCCAATCCCTGCCCCTGCGGCTACTATGGCGAGGGCGACCGCTGCTGCTGTTCCCCGGGGGTGAGGGCCGCCTATCTGGGCAAGCTTTCCGGGCCCATAATGGACCGTATAGACATACAGCTCTGGCTGCATCCGGTGAAGACTTCGGTGCTGGTGAGCGGGGCAAAGGAGGAGCCGTCGGCAGTGGTTGCCGAAAGGGTGCTGAGGGCCAGGGAAATCCAGCAGGAACGTTTCCGGGGCTGCGAAATCTTCTCCAATGCCGAGATGGGCGCCCGCGAGCTGGAGCGTTTCTGCCCGCTCGGGCGCGAGAGCAGGGACCTCCTGGAACAGATAATAGACAGGCTGGGGCTGTCGGCACGCGCCTATACGCGGATCATCAAGATTGCACGGACCATAGCCGACCTGAGCGGGGAACCGCACATCCTGCCGGCACACCTGAGCGAAGCCGCCAGCTACCGCTTCCTGGACCGCAGACAACTGCTGGAAATGTAATTATTCCGGGAAAAGGCCGAAAATGGCGCTGCCGCTGCCGGACATGGCGGCATAGACGGCGCCGCGGTCGTACAGCGACTGCTTTATGGCCTCCAGCTTCGGGAATTTTTGGAAGACGGAGGCTTCGAAGTCGTTTACAAGGTCTTTCTTCCAGGTGGAAGGATGCTGCCGGAGGACCTCCCTGAGGGGTTTTTCCGGTACGGAGGGGACTATTCCGCGGTACGCATCGGCAGTGCTCACGGAGATGCCTTCCGGGACTGTCACCTCTATCCTGAAGCGGGAAAGGTCTGTTTCGAAGGGCGTCAGAATCTCGCCGCGGCCGGTGCCGATCATAGGTTCGTCGTATATGAAGAAGGCACAGTCGCTCCCAAGGCGGGCGGCAAGGGCGGCAAGGGACTCCGGGTCCAGGCCCAGTCCGGCGATTTCCGATATCACCCTGAGGGCCGCGGCTGCATCGGCCGATCCTCCCCCCAGGCCGGCACCAACGGGGGCCTTTTTCTCCAGGTATATCTTCATTGAAGGAAGGCCGAACTCTTCGTTCAGTAGACCGTAGGCCTTGGCGGTGAGGTCCTTAAGAGGGTCCCAGGCAACACCCCCGTCCCTGAAGATGCTTATCATCAGCTTGCCGTCGGGCGTTATGGCCTGGGCAAAATTGTCCCCTGAGTAGCGTTCCTGCAGGTATGACGACGTTTCGGACCATTCGTCTGAACGGACAATCTCCAGGACGTCTCCAAAACCGCCGTAGGGGACAAAGAGGGTTTCCAGATTATGGAAGCCGTCGGGACGGCGCGAAATCACGCGCAGCCCGAGGTTAAGCTTCACTCCGGTCTTGCAGATCATCGCTTCTCAAGTTTTCGGGCAGCTCCGACGGACAGCGGCCGGCCGTCACGGAAGGCTGCCACACGGGCTTCGGGGA
>JAGCYC010000052.1 GCA_017961015.1 Bacteroidales bacterium
AGCGTGGATGGGGAGCCCGCCGCGAGGAGGCCCTTTTCCCGGAGGCCCCCGGAGCGGCGCTGGCTTAGCCGCCGAGCCGCGCTATGCGAGGCGGCGTTCCTTCCGCAGATATCAGAATCTCAACGCTATCCCCTGCATCCCGCTGGCTTCACTCCCCGGCTGCGACCTTTCCGTCATGCCCGGCTGCGACCGGGCATCTCCGGCTGGCAAGCCAACGCGCTGGATTCGCCGATGAGGGCTTATTTCAAGCTGCCGCTGCTCATTTCGGCGTGATTGGGGTACCGCGAGTTGCCTTTGCCTGTGATGCGGCCGTTTCGGATGCTTATGGGGTTGCCGCTACTGTCCACACCCTCATATTCGAAGCGGGCAACGAATCTTGAGGATCTCTTGTTCATAGAAAAGCCTTCTACGATAATGTGGCCGGAGACAGGCGTATACTGGCCTATGATGATGTAGGCGTTATTGGTATTCTGGTCCGTGAATTCGTTACTTGTCTGTAATGGGATCTTTTGTCCGTAATTATCGTTCTTGTCCCTCCAGGCGACACTGAAATGGGCGAAAAGCTTTTTGTTGCCGAACACTTTGTGGTTGCTGAGTTCAACCCTGTACAGGCTGGTCATACCGGGCAAGGGATCGTCGGCAGAGAATTTAATGAAGTCCTGGACTTTGATATGCGGCATATAGTCGTTGTCCACATCTATGCTCACAAGGCAGGCCGTTTCACTTTCGTTCCAGAATTTCTCCCCATTGATTTCGCAGCCGATATAGGTCATTTCTCCCGAATCTTTTGAACAGGAAACGGAAACCATCGGAATAAGCAGTCCGAGAAAGAAATAAATCAGGCGTTTCATAGCGAAATAGATATCTTACTCATTCACAAAGGTATGCATTTGCAGGATAAAAAGCAAGTAGCCAGGTTCTTGCGCTGCCGGCCGTCTGCCAATTTCAATCCCGGATATTGCTTTTGCAAAGGATTGTTTCTAAATTTGTGGGATACAACGGGGCGGAGGTGCCGAATGCCCCACTAAAGTCTTAAACAATGAGCAAACACTTTACCTTACCCTATGAAGGGGGCCTTATAGAAAAGGGCCTCCCTGCCGGAATTCTTCACGGTTATGAGAAAATCTGGACAATGGTATATGCCGATTCGCATCCGGCATCCGCAGCCGTGGCCGACGCAGTGGTATCGGCAATCAACAACCACAAGGAGGGGATTTTCCGCCTGGGCCTCACCACAGGAGCAACGCCCCACTCGCTGTACAACGAGCTGGCGCGCCGATACAAGGCCGGCGAGGTCTCTTTCCGCAATGTGGCCATTTTCTCGATAGACGAATACTATCCCATTTCCGGCAAGGATATGCAGAGCCGTAACTACAGGCTCCACGAGGACCTGCTTGACAAGGTGGACATCCTGCCGGAGAACATCCACATTCCCGATGCAAGCGTCCCCCAGGACAAGGTTTCGGAATACTGCGCCGCCTTCGACCTGGAGGCCCGCGGGCTGGATCTGCTGGTTGTCGGAGTAGGTGAGCAGGGTCAGGTAGGCTTCAACGAGGCCGGCTCGAATGACAAGACCCGCACCCGTACCGTCCGCCTGTCTTATGCTTCGCGCAAGAGGCAGTCGGCCAATTTCAACCACGATATCTCCGCAACGCCGGACAAGGCCATCACCGTGGGTATCGGCACTATGCTTTCGGCAAAGCGCATCATCCTGATGGCCTGGGGCGAGGCCAAGGCCCAAGCAGTGAAAGACATTGCCGAGGGTCCGGTGGATCCCGCCGTCCCCGCTTCCTGGCTCCAGAGGCACGACCACGTGTGCTTCTATGTGGACGAGTCGGCCGCAAGCCTTCTCACCCGCAGCGTGGCTCCCTGGCTGGTCGGCCCCTGCGACTGGACGCCCAAATTCGTTCGTAAGGCAGTTGTCTGGCTGTGCGAAACCGTTGACAAGCCCATCCTGAAGCTCACTGAAAAGGACTACCTCAACAATAATCTTGGCGAACTCCTGGAGAAGGTCGGCCGCTTCGACAAGATCAATATCGACGTCTTCAACGACCTCCAGCACACCATCACCGGCTGGCCGGGCGGCAAACCCAATGCCGACGACAGCACCCGCCCCGTATCGGCCAAGCCCTTCCCCAAGACCGTGCTCATCTTCTCGCCGCACCCCGACGATGACGTCATTTCAATGGGCGGCACCTTCATCCGCCTGGTAGGGCAGGGTCACAATGTACACGTGGCCTACCAGACCTCCGGAAACGTAGCAGTGCACGATGACGTAGTGCTCCAGCATATGGACGCCGCGTTCCAGCTTGGCTTTGCCGATAAGTTCGCGGAGGTAAAGGCCCTGGTGGACAGCAAGGTCCCCGGTGAGCCCGAACCCCGTAAACTCCTGGATATCAAGGGCGCAATCCGTCGCAGCGAGGCCCGGGGCGCCGTGCGTTCCTTCGGCCTGGACGACAACACCAACGTCCACTTCCTGAACCTGCCCTTCTACGAGTCCGGCGGAATCAAGAAGATGCCCCGCACCCAGGCCGATGTGGACATAATCAAGGAACTCATCGCCTCCCTGGAGCCCGATATGATCTTTATGGCCGGCGACCTGGCCGATCCTCACGGCACCCACCGCGTATGTACCGAAGCAGCCCTGGAAGCTCTGGACCAGCTTCGCGAAGAAGGCAAGCCCTGGATGGAGAAGCTGCACGTATGGCTGTACCGCGGCGCCTGGATGGAATGGGAACTTGGCCGAGTGGATATGGCAGTTCCGCTTTCGCCCGACGAGGTGGTGAAAAAGCGCCACGCCATCTTCCGCCACCTTTCTCAGAAGGATATCGTCCCCTTCCCCGGCGAGGATCCCCGCGAGTTCTGGCAGAGGGCCGAGGAACGCACCCAGAATACGGCCCACCTTTACGACAAGCTCGGTATGGCCGAGTATCAGGCAATCGAAGTCTTCCTTAAACTATACTGATAATGAAAGTAATTATCCGCAACAACGCAGCCGAGGGTTCCCTCTGGGCAGCCCATTACATTGCCGATAAGATCCGCGAGAAGGCCGCCCGTACCGACGAGCCCTTCGTGATCGGCCTTTGCACCGGCTCCACCCCCATCGAAACCTATGCCGAGCTCATCCGTATGGTCAAAGCCGGCGAACTCTCCTTCAAGAATGTGATTTCCTTCAATATGGACGAATATGTGGGCCTTCCCGAGGAGCACCCCGAGAGCTACCATTCGTTTATGCACCGCTATCTGTTCGACCATATCGACGAAAAGCCCGAGAACATCCACATCCTGAACGGCAATGCGGCCGATGTAGAAGCCGAATGCGCCGCTTACGAGAAAGCTATCGTGGATGCCGGCGGTTTCGATCTCTTCCTCGGCGGAGTGGGCGAAGACGGACACATTGCCTTCAACGAGCCCTTCTCCTCCCTGGAAAGCCGCACCCGTGTGGTTACCCTCACCCAGGACACCCGCGAGGTGAACGCCCGCTTCTTTGACGGTGACTTCAACAAGGTCCCCAAGCAGGCTCTCACCGTGGGCGTAGCCACCGTGCTCAGCTCCAAGGAAGTGGTAATCCTGGCCTTCGGCTCAAAGAAAGCCCGCGCCCTGAAGGACGCCATCGAAGGCCCTATGTCCCATTATTGCACCTTGAGCGGTCTGCAGGCACATCCCGCCGGCACAATAGTGGCCGATGAGAACTCTGTGGGTGAGCTCAAGCTTAACAGCTACCGCTACTTCAAGGCGGTGGAGGAGGCCGAAAGCAAATGAAAGCCCAGACCGTAAAACCCTGGCTCGTTCCCGGGGTATTCTTCGCTATAGCAGTGGTGCTGGACCTCGTGGGCACAGCCGTGTCCGTGCCTCTGCACCATATGATTAAGCCTGCGCTGCTGCCCCTGCTGGCCCTTACCACCTTTGCGGCCGCCGGAGGCACTGCTCCGCGCCTTCTCATCCTGGCCCAGCTGCTGGGCTGCACCGGCGACATCTTCCTGATTGCCGACGGCTTCCTGCCCTTCGTGGGCGGTATGGCCGCTTTCCTTGCAGGACACGTTTGCTATATGTGCCTGTTCGGCGGCCGTTCCTGGAAGGGACTCGGCCTCAAGGTCTGGATACCTTCGCTCCTTGTGATGCTGCTCATCATCTTCGGCCTGGTGAAACTCATCGGCATTGAGGGCAGTATGCTGGGACCTATGCTGGTTTACGGAATGGGCCTTATGCTGCTGTGCTTCACCGGCGTGTGCGGCGTCGTCCGCTTTGGCGGCAAGGCCTGGGTCCTGGTGCTTTGCGGCGCCCTGCTCTTCACCTTCTCCGACCTGCTCATCGCAACCCAGAGCTTTAATGTCCTGCCCTTCGCCGGAAAGGAAATCACCATTATGGCCACCTATCTTGCGGCTCAGTCACTGCTTGCCGCAGGAGCCCTGAAGCTGGAAAAGTAAAGCTCCCTTCTTGAAACTGGGCAAAGAAGTCCTTCGCCTGGCTGTACCGAGCATCCTGGCAAATATCACCGTTCCGCTCGTCGGAATGGTGGATATTGCCATTGCCGGGCATCTGGGAGGAGATGTTCCGGGGGCCAGCCTGATAGGCGGTATAGCCATCGGCACGATGCTCTTTGACCTGCTGTACTGGAACTTCGCTTTCCTGCGCATCGGGACGGGCGGCCTTACAGCACAGGCCTGCGGGCGGAAGGATGGCTCCGAGGGCGGAATCCTGCTCCGGGCCCTGCGCCTGGCCGTCATTTCCGGCCTTGTCCTTATAGCAGTCCAGTACCTGGTGGTCCAGGGGGCCTTCCTCTTTGTGAAATGCTCGCCCGAGGTCCGTTCGCTGGCCTCCGAGTACTTCTACATCCGTATCTGGGCGGCTCCGGCCACCCTTTCCCTCTTTGCGCTCAAAGGCTGGTTCATCGGTATGCAGGACACCGTAAGGCCGATGATTGCCGACCTTCTGGTGAACGGACTCAATATGGCGGTATCGGCCCTGCTGTCCTTCGGAATCCCCGGCCTGTTCGAGGGTCTGGGCTTCAAGGGGGTGGCGATAGGGACGGTGGTGGCCCAGTGGAGCGGCTTGCTGTATTGCCTCCTGGCCCTCAGGCACCGTTATTCCCGCTGTTTCCACAAGGGTATGGCGCCGGCTGCCGGCCCGGGCTTTTTCTCAATGAATCTGGATCTGTTCCTGCGCGCCCTGGGGATGATAGCCGTGTACATCGGCTTTACTGTGATAAGCGCCCGCTACGGCGATACCCTTCTTGCCGTGAGCACCATCCTGATGAAGCTGCTGATGTTCTTCAGTTATTTCACCGACGGTTTTGCCTATGCCGGAGAGGCTCTTACGGGCCGATACCTGGGCGCAGGCTCGCGCGACGGGGTGCTGTCGGCCATCCGTTCAAGCTTTGCCTGGAGCTGGGCCGTCGCCGCCCTTTTCCTTCTGGGCTACGGGCTTGGAGGCCGATGGCTCTTCTCCCTGATGACGTCCGACCCCTCGGTGCTCCAGGCGGGAGAGGCCTTCATCCCCTGGCTGCTCCTGATGCCCCTGGCCGGCTGCCCCGCCTTCGTCTGGGACGGGATTTTCGCCGGGGCTACGGCATCGGCCGATCTCAGGAATTCCACGCTGCTCTGCGCCCTGGGCTTTTTCGGCCTGTGGTTCGCGGGGCTCCGCTTCCTTCCGGAGGGGGCCGATACCGGGGCCATCCACCTTCTTATGGCGGCCTATTTCCTGCACCTGCTGATAAGGGGCCTGTACCTGACAATCAGATTTTTCCCTATCTTTGTGAATGAAAAACTTACCATATGATTAAGAACATATGCCTTGCCGCGGTGGCTTTTATGCTCGCCTTTTTCCCGGCCGATGCCCGCCGGACCCCGAAAACAGCCCCCGCACCCGTCGTAAAGCCGGAAGTTTCCCCCTGCATCATACCTGTCGAAACGGACGGGACCCAGCTCCTGCTCGCCGCCGACCGCGAAGGAACGCTGCGCATAGTGCACTACGGCGCAAAGGTGGCCGATCCGGACTCCTTCCTGGGCTATCGCTTCGGTATGGGGATCCGCTATGGGGAAGGTCCTATGGCCTATCCCACCGCAGGCGGCCTGGAGCACGGCCAGACGGCCCTCCACGTGAAATATGCCGACGGCACCCACAACACCGAGCTCTGCTATGTCTCCCACGGGAAGAAGCTTGACGGAAACGTCTGCGAGACCTCGGTCCTGCTCAAGGACTATGTTACGAATCTGGAAGTAAAACTCATTTATACGGCCTATCTGAAAGAGGATGTAATCCAGGCCAGGGCCGAAATACTGAACGGCGGAAAAAGTGTCCTGGAGCTGCTGGAATACGCATCTTCCTGCCTGGACCTGCTGTCCGACAAATACCTTCTTACGCATTTCCACGGTGACTGGGCATACGAAATGCAGGTAGACCGCGAACTCCTCACCCACGATACCAAAGTGATAGAATCCCGCCGCGGAGTCCAGACGACCTCCCACAAGAATCCCTCCTTCCTGCTCAGCCTTTCCACCTCCGAATTCAGGGAGGACGAGGGCGAGGTGGTCGCCGGCGCCCTGGAGTGGAGCGGCAATTTCCGCCTTAGCTTCCAGCAGGACGAAAGCGGCCATCTGCGGGTTCTCAGCGGGATAAGCCCCTATGCATCGGCCTGGAAACTCAAGGCCGGCGAGAGTTTCGTGACTCCGGCTATGCTCTACACCTGGTCCGACAAGGGTGGAGGCGGCGCTTCCCGCAATCTGCACCGCTGGGCCCGCAATTACGGGGTTTACGGCGGCGCCAAGATCAAACCCACGCTCCTGAACAGCTGGGAGGGCGCATATTTCTCTTTCACTACTGAAACCCTGCTCCGGATGATAGACGACGCTGCCGCTATGGGTCTGGAGATGTTTGTGCTGGACGACGGCTGGTTCGGCAATGAATTCCCCCGCGACAACGACCGCGCCGGCCTGGGCGACTGGGACCTGAACCGTTCAAAGATACCCGAAGGTATAGACTATCTTGCCTCCTATGCCCATTCGAAGGGCCTGAAGTTCGGAATCTGGATTGAGCCCGAGATGGTTAATCCCGCTTCGGTACTGGCACGCGAACATCCGGAATGGATAGTGAAGGCCCCCGGCCGGGAGAATTACCAGATACGCAACCAGTGGATCCTGGACCTGTCCAATCCCAAGGTTCAGGACTTCGTGTTCGGGGTGTTCGACAGGACGATGAGCCAGTCCCCCTCCATCGACTATGTCAAGTGGGACTGCAACCGTTCGGTGGCCTCTTTCGGCAGCGATTTCCTCGGGGCCGATCAGGACCGCTTCTACGTGAGTTATATCCAGGGTCTGTACAAGGTTATGGAGCGCGTCCGTCAGAAGTATCCCGACACTCTTATCCAGTGCTGCTCAGGCGGCGGCAGCCGTGTGGACTACGGCTCCCTTGCCTGGTGCGACGAATTCTGGACCTCCGACAACACCGATGCCGTGTCCCGCATACGCATCCAGTACGGGTCTTCGCTCATCTATCCCGCCTGCGTAATGGCCTCCCACGTATCGGCCGTTCCCAATCATCAGACGGGCGATGTCACTTCGCTCAAGTTCCGTTTCGATATGGCCTGCGCCGGTCGCCTGGGAATGGAGCTCCAGCCCCGCAATATGAGTGCCGATGAGCGCGCCTTCGCCGCCCGCTGCATCGAGAGTTACAAGCAGTTCCGCGACCTGGTCTACACCGGCGACCTATATCGGCTGGCTTCGCCCTATGACGGTGATTATTATGCGCTTATGTATGTGTCTGAGGACCGTTCGAGGGCAGTAGTCTTCACCTACTGCCTGCGCTACCGGAACCGTTCGCAGGCCACCCACACCTTCCGCCTCAAGGGTCTCGATCCCGACAGGCTCTACAAGGTGACGGAACTCAATGCCGATGCTCCCTGCTGGAGGGGCGACGGCCAGTGTTTCTCCGGTTCATTCCTCGAGGGCGGCGGCTTCAACCCCGAACTACTGAAACCCCGCTCCAGTGCTGTCTTCCTTCTGGAAGCGCGCTAGAGCGGGTAAGGGAAAATCGGCCTGCTTGCCGATGGCGGGCTATCTGCGTTCGTTGCCCTGGAAATCGTAGTAGAATGAGCGGCCGTTGCGACGGCAGTGGATAAGCTTGTTGTCGTAGATTTCCACGTAGTCTCCCCAGACGTTCACCAGGCGGTCGCCGTCCTGGTCGTACACTCTCCAGAAGTCGCTGAAGCGCACGCAGTACAGGCCGTGGGGCCAGGCCAGGATCTCGTGGCCGGAAATCGATGTGCTCACGCCGTGGCTGTCGTACACGCGCCAGATATCTCCTACACGTACTTTGTAGTATCCGTTGGGCAGCAGGGTGATTTCGTCGCCCCTCACGATGGTGTCACCGTCGTAGTCCAGTACCGATACGCGGTCGTTCAGCAGCCTTACGTGCCTGCCGTTCCAAAGGTCCTGCCAGTCGCGGGCGCAGGGTATCTCCTGGCGCTCGGGTATGCTGCGGTATGCGTTATGGCCGCCGTGCCTGGCGTCGGGGTGAGCTTTGGGCCTGTGGTCGGGGATGTGTTTGGGCTTGGGGTCGCGGTGTTTTTTCGCGTGGTGCCTGTCTTCACGGACGGAGCGCTCGACTTTGTGCCGGCCGCCCCTGTCATCGCGATGATGGCTCTGCGAGTATGCCCCGCTGGTGCAGAGCAGGATGCAGAGTATGGTAAGGATCTGTTTCATATCTAAATCTCTTTTACAAAGCTTTTTAGCAATTATCGCGCCAAGAGGGGCGGCCGGCGAATCCATCACCCACCCGCCGCTGAAAATTATTTTTCGGTGCGGTTGCTCCGAAAAACCAATTTTCATCGGACTGGCAAGCCCCCGCGCAGGATTCGCCGTGCGACGTCCCGGCTTGACCTTTCCGTCATTCCCGGCTGTGAACTATCCGTCATTCCCGACCTGATCGGGAATCTCGGTCCCTGAGCCTGTCGAAGGGCCCATCGAAGGGCCGGCGAATCCTTCACCCACCCGCCGCTGAAAATTATTTTTCGGTGCAGTTGCTCCGAAAAACCAATTTTCATCGGACTGGCAAGCCCCCGCGCAGGATTCGCCGTGCGACATTCCCGACTCTTCGTCATTGCCGGCACCGACCGGCAATCTCCTTCTGCCGCAGATACCCAGTGCTTTTGCCGCGTTGACACCAAAACGGCATTCTACGGCACTCTGGCTGTCAACGTGGCAATGATTTCGGCCAAAAACGCAATTTTCGCGACCGCGTTGACAGTAAATCGCCATTCTACGGCACTCTGGCTGTCAACGTGGCATGTTCGCTGTGTGCGGGCGGCGTTTTAGCAGCACCAGGGCGAGGTAGTGCAGCAGGTGTAGGCGATTTTTGGACACCGGGGGCGGTGGGGGCTGTTTTTGCCCCCGGCGTATGTTATTTTGCCTTGTCGGGGGCGGAGGGGGCTGTTTTTGCCCCCGGCGCGTGTTATTTTGCCTTGTCGGGGGCGGAGGGGGCTGTTTTTGCC
>JAGCYC010000053.1 GCA_017961015.1 Bacteroidales bacterium
ACTCGGAATCCCCGTCTACGACAACGAACGCATCTCCAGGGAGGCCGAACAGAGCGGCTATTCCCGCGGACTCTTTGCCGACGGCGAGCAGAAGCGCAGCCTTTTCTCCCTGTCCAGCTTCTTCTCCTCCGGCCGCCTGAGTTATGCCGACAGCGGCTATGTGAATGACAATGTGATGTTTGACATCCAGAGCGAGGTTATCCGCAACATTGCCCTGAAGGGCGATGCCATTATAGTGGGCCGATGCTCGGACTACATCCTGAGGGACCTGGAGTGCCTGGACGTATTCATCACGGCTCCTATGGAGTACCGCATCAAGCGCCTGGTGCAGAACGAGGGCCTTACCGAGGATCAGGCCGAAACCCTGATGCACCGCAAGGACCGCACCCGCGAGACCTATTATAATTATTATACCTTCGGCTCCTGGGGCCTGGCTTCCAACTACGACCTCTGTGTGGACAGCTCCATCCTGGGCATCGAGGGAACTGCCGATTTCATCATCGACTTCGGCCGTAAGGCGGGGCTTATAAAGTGAGTCCCAGATCCCGGCGGCTGCTGCTTGCAGGGACGCTCCTCTGTGCGGGCGTCCTCGTAGCCGTACTCAGCGCCGCACGCCGGGAAAACGCCGCTTCGTCGCCAGCCCCTTTTACAAGGCTCAACGAAGTCATTACCAACGATCTGTCTTCTTTCCCCGAACTTGCGCCGATGGAGCATTCGGTGGATTCCTTCCTCCAGTTCTGGGCCCTTCACGGGGCGGTGCTGGGCATAATGCGCAACGATTCCCTCCTCTATGTGAAAGGCTTCGGGAAGGCCGATGAAAGCGCCCCGATGACCCCCGGTACCTGTATGAGGATGGCCTCGGTGTCAAAGCTGGTGACGGCGGTCGGGATAATGAAGCTGCAGGAGGAAGGCAAACTGTATCTGGACAGTCCGGTCTTCGGCCCCTGCGGGGTGCTCCCGGGCTATGATTCCCTTATCCGCGACAACCGTTTCTACGAGATTACGGTGGAGCATCTGCTCAGGCATCAGGCCGGCTTTACCGTAGTGGGCGGCGACCCTATGTTTTCGCCCCATACATCGGCCGATGAGGTTATCCGCAGGCAGCTTTCAAGGCGACTGGCCTTCGACCCTGGAACCTGGCAGCAGTACTCCAATGTGGGTTTCGTGCTGCTCTCCAGGGTTATCGAAGCGGTTTCCGGCGAGCCTTACGGGGAGTATATGCAGAAGGCTGTGCTGGAACCGGCCGGCTGCTTCCAGTTCCGCCTGGGAGGCACCTATCTTTCCGACCGGCTTCCCGGCGAGGCCCGCTACTATATGCAGCCCGACAGCGAGACCGTGCCCTCATTCGACGGGCGCTACCTTTCGGTGGAAAAGTGTTACGGGGGAAACGATATCTCCGGCCTTTCGGGCGCAGGGGCCTGGACGGCTTCGGTCCCGGAACTGATGAGGCTGGTAGCCTCGATAGACGGATACGGCCCGGTGGAGGATATCCTTACGGAATTCTCGGTGAATCAGATGACAACCTTCTTTGACAAGGATACTTTCGGGCTTGGCTGGAACGACTGCACTCCGGAAGGGGAGTGGACCAGGACGGGCTCGTTCTCGGGGACATCGGCCCTTGTAAAGGTATATCCCGACGGGGAGAGCTGGGTGTTCATCTCCAACAGCAGCGCCTGGCGGGGTTCCCGTTTTACCAAGAACATATCGGCCCTGTTCAAGCAGCTGCGCCGCAACTATTCTTCCCTGCTTCCTTCCAGGGACCTTTTTACTTACAACCCAGAAGCTTAAGGATTTTGCGGGCTACTTCCTCGTTGCCCTGTACGCCTATGAAATCCTGGGCGTGGGGACCGTATGCAAAGAGGGGAACGGGGATGGCGGTATGGCCGGACCTGATGTAGACTCCCTCTACCTTGCCCTTGGAAGGATCGCCGTCCCAGATGTCCAGGCCGCCGGTTTCGTGATCGGCCGATATTATCACCAGGGTGCGGCCGTCTTCGTCGGCGAAGCGTATGGCCTCGGCGATGGCCTTGTCAAAGTCCAGCACCTCCAGGACATTGCTGTCGAACTTGTTCAGGTGGCAGGCCTTGTCTATGCGGGCGCCTTCCACCATAAGGAAGAAACCTTTGCCCTTTTTGCTGTGCTTTTTGAGGAAGCGGGCTGCGTAGGCGGTGTTTTCGGGTAGGAAATCGCCGCGGCCGTCAAGCTTGAAACCGGTCTCCACCGCGGTGGGGAGCACTCCCAGGCGGGAGGCTTCGGCGCAGCGGGGGTCGTCAAGTGAATTTACTATGGTGAACTGCTCCTCTATGGCCTTACGGGTAGAATCGGGCCTGGCCTCGAAGACTTCCTTGCTGCCGGCGGCGAAAAGGCTCAGGGGGCAGCCGGGGACCTCGGCCCATATCTCGTTCGTCATACCGCGGTCGTTCTGATGGGCGAAGAAGGAGGCGGGGGTGGCTCCGTCAAGGTCGTCGGTGGTCACTACGCCCGAAATGATGCCGTGGGGCGCTATTATCTCGGGGATATTCGGGATGGGATTGTGGTCCAGGTCCACTCCCACCGCGTAATTGTAGGTCTTCTGCCCGCTGGCAAAGGCGGTGCCCGAGGCGGCCGAATCGGTGGTGAAGTTGCTCGCGCTCTTGGTGGTCACAAGGCCGATGTACTTCAGATTGGCATAGGTGAGCTCTTCGTTGTTGGCGAAGTAGCCCGAGGCAATCTGCGCCAGGCCGGTGCCGTCGCCTATCATAAGGATAATGTTCAGCGGCTTTTTCTTTGCTCCGTCACTCTTGTATGTGGGCATATACGAGCCCTGGGGCTGGACGCCTTCTATGGATCCGGTCTTGATGCGCTGTGCATTCAGGGGAAGGGCCACTGCGGCGGCCAGCAAGAGAGTCAGGAATTTCTTCATAAGACCAGTGTGTTTTTTATCAGTTCTTCGGGAAGCGGCTCTCCGCTTGCGAGTACGCGGTAGGCCAGCCTCCATATTTCCATAAAATGCCTGTTTGAATAAAGCTCGTCCACGGTTAGGGCGGCGTTCTCGCGAAGCATTGCGGCGGGGCCGTCGGGGTTGAGCAGACGCAGCATACAGCCGGCCAGGGAGTCGGTGTCGCCCACGGGGGCAAGCAGCAGGCTTTCCCTTGCACGGTTAAGCCTGGGGGTGCCCTTGGTGATGCTGCTCACTACCGGGAGGCCGTTGGCCATAGCCTCGCGTATGGTGCCCGAGACCAGGTCTACCTTAAGCGGCAGGAGGGCGAAACGGGATTTCCGGATTTGTGCTATGACCTCCTCGTGAGTGTCCTTGGGGCCGGTATAGATAATGGCCTCGCGGGGGCAGCCCAGGGCCTGGGCGCTGCTGTAAAGCTGCTCCAGATAGGCGGGATCGCAGGCTCCGGAGAGGTTTAGAGTAATGCCGGGGGAGGCTTTCCAGGCCTTTGCAAAGGCTTCTACGGCGTGGTCGCCGGCCTTGTTCAGATTGGCCGAGAAATATACGAAATCGTATTCCTTGGGGCAGGGACTCAGGTCCACGTCCACTCCCACGGGCAGCGACATACTTATGAAACGGGCGTCCGGGACGAAGCCCCTCACAATCTCGCGGAAGGGCTCCACGCGGGTGGCAATCCAGTCGGCCCTTTGCAGAAGGGCCCTTTCCACTCCGGTGTAAAAAGCATAGGCCCTTTCGGGCATAGGGTAGCTCTTGAGGAAGTTGGGATCGGCCAGAAGGGTCTGGAGCGAAACCAGCAGGGGCGTTTCCTCCGGGAGGTCCAGCCCGCAGATGGAGTAGTAGGGATTCTCGGCCCCGACTATATGCACGAGGTCCGGCTTTATCCTGGCGATCTCCCTTTTCACCAGACGGCGGAGCCTGGGATAGCGGAAACTGGGGCCCTGGATGAGCCTGTCCTCGTCGGGCCGATAGCAGATGTAATCCACCCCGTCGATGGAAAAGCGCTGGACGTTCTCCTTAAGGCCGTAGTGGGGGAAGATCACCGTGAGGGAAACCTCCTCCCAGGCCGATATATTGCTTATTGCGACGCTGTTCCACTGGCCGTAGTCCTCGCTTGCGCGGCGCCATCTCCACTCCGACATACGGCTGCGGAAATGCAGCCGGGACCGTATCCCGGAATTGGAAACATTGCAAAGCAGGACTATCCTGGTCATAGTACGTCAAGCATCTTCAGGTATTCGTGCCACTGCCCCATATCCTTCCAGGCATTGCCGCTCACGGGGAAACAGCCCACGCGGCCGCCCCTGGCGCGCACCTTGTCCATAAGGTCGGTAATGTGGAAGAAGGTCCCTTCAGGGATCTCGTCTATGAGCGAAGGATTGAGGAGGTACACCCCGGTATTGATCTGGTAGCTGTGTTCGGGCTTCTCCTTCAGGGCGGTCATAAGGCCGTCGTGCCCCGTTTCGATGACGCCGTAGGGGATGCGTATGCTCTGCAGGGCGGTAATGACGGTGATGTCGTTGCGGTTTTCCCTGTGGTAGGCGTAGACGTCGCGGAAATCCTGGTCTATCAGGATGTCGCAGTTGCTCACGAAGAAGGGCTTGTCCAGCTTTCCTTTAAGCAGGGCCACCGAGCCGATGGTCCCGAGGGGCTCGTCCTCCTGCAGGACGCTTATGTCGTAGCGGCCGTCCAGCTGCCTGAGGAAGAAGCGTATCATATCGCTCTTGTAGTTCACCATAAGGTAGAACTTGCTGCAGCCGGCATTCACGAAACGCTCCATTATCTCTTCCAGGATGGTGCGGTCGCCGATGGGAACCAGAGGCTTGGGAATTACGTTGGTAAGGGGCTTCAGGCGGGTGCCCTTGCCGCCGGCCATAATCACTACAGGCAGGTCCAGGCCCGGTTTTTCGGGTTTCTGGTCCTTGCCGAAGACATCGTTCCAGAACAGTACGTCCACCAGCTCTCCCTTCCCGTCCAGCACCGGCATACATTCGGCCCTGAGGCCGCGCATCTTGCGGCGGATGTCATCGGCCGAATCGGAGGTATAGGCATATACCTTGTTCCCGGAGAGGATGTCTCCGACGGGGGAGCTCAGGTCCACCCCGCGGATGATGGCCCTCTGGATGTCGCCTATGGTGAGGATGCTCCGGAACTGGCCGGAGTCGAAGACCAGCAGCAGCTTTACCTTCTCCTGGTCCATCTTCTTCATCGCGTCCAGGATGCTCAGGCCGATTTCGATTATCCGGCTTTGGACAAGGGGATTCATTGCAGGGCTCGTTTAAGGGTGTCGCAGATAAAGTCCACCTGCTCCAGGGTGAGCGCGGCGTACATAGGAAGGGTTATCTCGTGGTCGGTCACGAATTCCGTCCTGGGCAGGACGGCTCCCTGGCCACGGTATATGGAGAAACGGTGGATGGCGGGGTAGTGGACGCTGGTCTGTATGCCGGCCGCGTGGATTCTCTCCCTTACGGCGTTGCGGTGCTCCCTGTCGCCCCCGTTAAGCACTACGGGCATAATGTAGTTGGATACGAACTCCCGGTTGTCGGCAAAGGGGACGGTGATTCCGTCGATTTCCGACAGGCGCTCCAGGTAGCGGGCCCTCACCTTGATGCGGGCCTCCAGGTCGCCGGGCAGCTTCTTGAGCTGCTCTATGGCTATGGCGGCGCGGATGTCGTCCATACGGTAGTTGTAGCCCAGGCAGGTAATGTCGTATTCGGTTGCGTGGCCCGTGGCCCTCTGGTAGGACATAGTGCTCATACCGTGGGAGCGCAGCAGCCTTGCCTTGGCGGCTGTCTCGTCGTCGTTTGTCACGAACATACCGCCTTCGCCGGTGGAGATATTCTTGTTTGAGAAAAAGCTGAAGGCCGAGCAGTCCCCGATGCTTCCGAGCTTCCTTCCACGGTATTCGGAAAGCGGCCCGTGACAGGCGTCCTCGATGACCTTGAGCCCGTGGGCGCGGGCAATTTCCATAATCCTGTCCATACGGGCGGGGAAGCCGGCCATATGCACCACCACTATGCCCTTGGTGCGGGGAGTGATCTTGCGCTCGATGTCCTCGGGGTCTATGTTGATGTGCTCCGGGCCCACGATGTCGCAGAATACGGGAGTGGCGCCCGTGTAGGCAATGCAGTTGGCCGATGCCGCAAAGGTGAGGGAGGGGCAGAGCACCTCGTCGCCGGGGCCGAAGCCGCATATGATGCAGCCAAGGTGCAGGGCGTCGGTGCAGTTGGTCACGCTCACGGCGTGCTTCACGCCCAGCATCGAGGCGAACATCTGTTCCAGCTCCGCATTCTTGGGACCGGTGGAAATCCAGCCCGAACGTATGGTATCGTAGGCGGCGCGGGCTTCGCGCTCGTCAAAATTCAGATTGAACAGCGGGATGGTATAGGCCATATATGCTTACATTTTTTGATCCAGGTTCTTCCCGGTTTCCATATGGTGGAAGCTGGGGATGTATCTTTCCAGAATGCCGACCACCTCTTCCTTGCTGAAATCCTCCCTTTCGAAAAGCTTCCCGAGGGCGGCGAAGCATTCCTGCACCTGCGCTTTGGAAAGGCGGGGACTGCGGGTTACCACTCCGAGGCTCCTGAGGCGGTCCATATCGAGGCTTTCGCCCTGGACGAAAAACTCCTCGGCCGGCTTTTCTCCGGAGGTGTCGGAACAGGTGTAGACTACCGGCCATACTTTGCTGTCTTCGGGCATCGAGGCGGCGTAGGCGCGGGCATCGGCATCGTTTTCAAAGGGCAGGGGCTCGTAGCCCTTTGCGCGCAGGAAGGCATCGGCAATCTCGCTGAAACCCTTCATCCGGGATGCGTCCAGCTTGGGGAAGAAGATTTCCCCGCTCCTGCCCAGGATACAGGCAAGAAGGCATATCTGTCCGCTTTCCCTGGGCGACACGAAATAGCGCAGGACGTCCTTCGGAGCCACAAGGGGCTGCCTCAGTTCCAGGCGGTCCAGGAAACTCTTGGGCAGCGAGCCGTTGGAAAAGGCCACGTTGGCAAAGCGGGCGGTGGTTACGGGGAAGCGGTCCGAATAGGACATTATCATATCTTCCATCAGGCGTTTGCTGGCGCCCATTATGTTCACCGGACCGGCCGCCTTGTCGGTGGAGACGCAGAAAAAGTGCTTCGGGGGGAACTCGCAGAGGAGCTCCATCAGCCCCGCGGCCTTTATGTCGTTGTTTTCGATGAGGGCCTGCACCGAGAAACGGTCCTTTTCCGAGCGCACGTGCTTGTGGGCCGAAAAGTTGGCCACCACGTCGAAGCCCTTTTCCATACGGAAGATGCGCTTCATTATGGGGTCGGCGAAGTTGAGGGTATAGCTGCGGTAGTCCTCGGGGACGGGGATTACGGCGCTCGAGCGCAGTTCCCGTGTGAGTTCCACCAGTCCGTTCTCATTTATGTCCACTACCACCAGGGTGGCGGGGCGGAACAGGCAAAGCTCCTTTATGAAGGCGCTGCCTATGGATCCGGCTCCTCCTATCACCAGAACCTTCCGGCCTTCTATCTCCTGCCTGAGAGTGGCCTCGTTAGCCTTCAGGTCGGGCTCGAAAAGGCTGCCCGGGCGCAGGGTTACATATTCCGATATGAAGCGTTCCAGTGAAAACATTCCGGTTCTTGGTTTAGCGGTGACGGGATGCCAGCCAAAGCTTGGGAGTCTGGCCGATGATGCGCTTGAAGCAGTTGTTGAAAGAGGATGCGCTCAGGAAGCCGCTCTCGCGGGCCACCTGTTCGCCCCGGGCGTCGGGATGCTCCAGCAGGTATTTGCAGGCGTAGTCCACGCGGAGGGTGTTAAGCAGCTCCGGGAAGCCCAGACGGTAGGTCTTGTTCACCAGTTTGGATATATAGGCGGGCTTGCTGTCCAGGCGCTCGGCAACATCGGCAAGGGTGAGGCCGCTCTGCAGGAAAAGCTTGTCGGCGGTCATCAGCTGCTGGAAACGCGCCAGCAGGCTGTCGGGTTCCTGGGAAAGGGAGAGGGCCGAATATATGGACGAGGCTATGCGCGAGCGGGAGTCGCCGCCATCGGCATTGCCTTCAAGGATGTCGGTGACGCTGCGGCGGGCGTGCTCCAGGGTTTCGTGGGAGGCGTTTACGAAGATGCGGTCCAGAAGCTCCTGGTCGGCCTCGTTCCTCTTTTCAGGCCGATAGTTGAAGAGCCAGCCGCCGAACATATCGCCGAGGGCTATCTCCTCGCGGGCCGAGAAGAACGCCGTAAAGGCCAGCAGCGACAGCGCCAGGGCCTCCAGCACTTCGATAGTAAGGTCCAGCCAGGCGGGAAGAAGGCCGAATTCGGCCAGGACGGTGGCAAGGGGCAGCAGGGGCAGAAGCACCATCAGGTGGAATATCTGCAGCTGCAGGACGCTTATGCGGCCGCCCTTGAAAAGGAAGTTCCTCAGATTGGCGGCTTTGAGGCGTCCCCTCACAAGCAGCCGTATCATATAGGCCAGAAGGATGATTGAGAGCGCCGCCACCGCGATCCTCATCACAGGTACCGTGGAAATGAAGAAGCTGTGCACCAGCGAGCCTTCGTACTGGGGCAGGATGCCGAAGCCTTCGCTCCACAGACGCAGCATAAAGGCCTGTACGGCCGGCACTCCGGCTATTCCCAGAAGGAGGGTGGCCGATGTGAACAGCGCCACCGGAATCACCAGCCAGGCCCATTGGGCAGGCTTGGGGGAACGGTCGTGCCTTAGCTGGCCCAGGTACATCGCGCACAGGGGAACCAGGCTGGGCGCGATAAGCTGCGAAACCAGCGCGATTGTCACCGGGGCCCCTTCGCCGGGAAGCAGACGGGCCGGGACAAGTGCGGCCGCAAGCAGCAGCAGGAGCACTTCCACGAGCGCAAAGCTGCGGGTGCGGGAGCACAGCAGTGCATATATCACCGCCCAGAAGAGGCAGAGTGACAGCGGCAGCAGATGTATGAAGGTACTGAGCATTGGCTCTCAATAAAGTTCCGAGCCTCAAAGATATAAAAAAAAATCGAAAAGACAGCGCCCGGAACCTGCGTAGTGATACAGGCTCCGGGCGCTATGCCGTTTTAATCTTGCAGTGGAACTACATCATTCCGCCGGCGGGCATTGCGGGGGCTGCGGGCTCCTTTTCAGGGATGTCCACGATTCCGCATTCGGTGGTGAGGAACATACCGGCTACGGAAGCGGCATTCTCCAGGGCCACGCGGGCCACCTTGGTGGGATCGATCACACCGGCCTCGTACATATTCACGTACTCGTCGGTGCGGGCGTTGTAGCCGAAGTCGTCCTTGCCTTCACGGATCTTGTTGATGATTACGGAGGCCTCTACGCCGGCGTTGCAGGCAATCTGGCGGAGCGGCTCTTCGATGGCACGGCGTACGATCTCGATACCGGTCTGCTCGTCCTCGTTGTCTCCTTTGAGTCCGGCCAAAGCAGCCTGTGCACGGATGTACATCACACCGCCGCCCGGAACGATTCCTTCTTCGATGGCAGCACGGGTAGCCGACAAAGCATCATCCACACGGTCTTTCTTCTCTTTCA
>JAGCYC010000054.1 GCA_017961015.1 Bacteroidales bacterium
AATCCGCAAACCACCAAATATAATCGGATTAGTTTGCGGATTAATAGTAAGTTTATCGCACTATTGAGAGGGGTTTTTCAGTGGCCTCCCCTTGTGCGGGGGTGCACAAGCCCCCCGGCACCCCATAGCCCCAACCCATTCAGGCGGGTAGGTGAAGGATTCGGCGGCCCTTCGACAGGCCCTTCGACAGGCTCAGGGACCTCAGGGACCGAGATGCCCGGTCGGTGCCGGGCATGACGACAAGGTCGTAGTCGGGGATGACGTGAGCAGCCGGGCATGACGGGAAGGTCACAGTCGGGAATGACGTGAGCAGCCGGGCATGACGGGAAGGTCACAGTCGGGGATGACGTGAGCAGCCGGGCATGACGACAAGGTCGCAGCCGGGAATGACGTGAGCAGCCGGGCATGACGGCGAAACCGGCCCTTCGGCAAGCTCAGGGACCGTCACAGCCGGGCATGACGTAAGCGGCGGGCATAACGAAAAACCGGCAGTGACGGATGGAGTCACAGCCGGCTTTAACGTGGAAAGACGGGTGGAGGCTAGATGCTGCTTTCGCTGCTGCGGGAGCCGGACCGTACGTTGGAAGGACGCACGCCGTGGCCGGCGCCGTTATGGCGATGACCGCCGCGGGGACCGAACTCACCGTGGGAAGGCCTGCCGCCACGCTCGCCCTGGCCGGCCCCTTCACCGCGACCCTGGCCGGAACCCTGGCCGTGGCGATGTCCCAGGCGGTCCAGCTGCTGGTTGCGGAATTTCTCCTGGGCCAGCACCAGCTTTGCTACCTTCTCTACCGGAAGCACGGCTTTGAAGCGCGGAATGGCCGAAGCCTCCACGGCCGAAAAAGCCTCCTTGGCATCCAGGTACTCGCTCAGGAGCCCGTTCACATTGGCCTTGGCGACATCCTCGGAATCGAGCGCCTCGCGCAGAGCCTTCTGCGCTGCACGCATACGGCCAAAGGCCTCGTGACGCTCCTTCTGAACGGCATTGTAGACCGGCCAGAAAGCCTGGGCTTCGGCCTCGGAGAGATCCAGTTCGGAAGTGATCATTGCAATCTGGGCCGAGCGGATCTTCTCCTGCCAGCCTTCCTTCCTTTCGTTGTTCTGGGCAAAAGCCGCGGCGCAAACCAGCACCAGGGCCATTGCAAGGCTAATAATTCTCTTCATAATAGCAGTAAATTTGTTCAAGTGATACATTCTCTTCCTGCAGATAGGCCACAAGCTCGTCGGTTGTGAGCTCGGGCTGGGCCGGGGCTGCCGTATGCGACAGGATGCGGTTTCCGAGGAAAACCAGCAGGGCCAGCGACGCGGCATAGGCCAGGGCGGGTTTAAGCACCCTCACGAACGTTACGCCGGGAGTGGCGGCTTCCCGTGAGGGAATGCTTCCCAGGCGCTGCTTGAGGCCGTCAAAATAGCCCTCGGGGGTGATTATGTCATTCTGCTTTGTCATAACTGCTATCTTAGACGCAAAAGGATGACGGAAGTTTACTGCTCCTCCAAAAATTTTTTCACTTTTTCGTATGCCTGGTGCCAGGACGCCTTGAGCGAGCCCTCCGACACTCCCAGGATGGCCGATATCTCCGCGAAAGGAAGTTCGTCCCACCAGCGCATCACGAACACCTGCCTCTGGCGTTCGGGCAGGCGGGCCACCGCCTTGGAGAGTTCCCGCTGGAGCGCTGTACCATTAAAATAAGAATCGGCCTGGATGCGCGAGGCCATTATGGAATCGGCCGATGCAAAATGCAGGGCGGCGCGCAGTTTCTCGCGACGGAGGTAAGAGATGGTTTCGTTGCTGGCGATACGCCACAGCCAGGTAGAAAGCTGCGCCTCCCCCCGGAAAGAGGGAAGCGCAGTCCATACTTTGAGAAAGATTTCCTGAACCAGGTCCTCGGTCTCCTCGTGCGAATTCACCATGCGGCGGACGTGCCACCACACGCGCTCGCTGTAATCGCGGACCAGTTCGTTGAAAAGTCTTTCCCTGTCACTCATTTTTTACGGCTCACGGCTTTGCGGGCAGCATCGGCAATGTGCTGCGCATCAATACCGTAGGCCTCCATAAGTGCAGAAGGTGTGCCAGACTGGCCGAAGCGGTCGCCGCCGTTCACGAACTCCACGGGAGTGGGACGGCGGGCGGCGAGAAGCGACGAGACTGCCTCGCCCAGGCCGCCGGCGTGGTTGTGCTCTTCGGCAACCACCACGGCGCCTGTCTTCGCGGCCGATGCCACGACGGCTTCCTCGTCCAGGGGCTTGATGGTGGCGATGTCAATCACATCGGCCTTGATGCCGGAAGCCTCGAGGGCCTCGGCGGCCTGAAGAGCCTCCCAGACGGTGTGTCCGGTGGCGATGATGCTGACATCGGCCCCCTCGTTCAGGACTATGGCCTTGCCGATTACGAAAGGCTCGTCGGCGGGGGTGAAGTTGGGCACGGAAGGACGGCCGAAGCGGATGTACACCGGGCCTTCGTAGCGGGCGGCGGCAAGGGTAGCCTGGACCGTCTGGTTATAATCGCAGGGATTGAGCACCACCATTCCGGGAAGGGCGCGCATAAGGGCTATGTCCTCCATCGTCTGGTGGGTGGCACCGTCCTCGCCCAGGGTAATGCCGGCGTGGGAAGAGGCTATCTTCACGTTGGTGTTGCCGTAGGCCACTTCCTGACGCAGCTGGTCATAGACGCGGCCGGTCACGAACTCGGCGAAAGAGCCGATGAAGGGGATCTTGCCGGTGATGGCAAGTCCGGCGGCTGCACCGACCATATTGGCCTCGGCAATACCGCACTGGATGAAACGCTCCGGGAAGGCGGCTGCAAAGGCATCCATCTTGAGGGAACCCTTGAGGTCGGCGGTGAGGGCTACCACGCGCTCATCGGCCTGTCCGGCGGCCAGAAGACCCGCGCCGAATCCGCTGCGGGTATCTTTCTTTCCTGTATCTGTATATTTTTTCATAGCGCTAAAAATCACCGAGTGGAGTTTCGCCCAGCTGACGGAGGGCTTCCTCCAGCTGCTCGGGCTTGGGAACGGAACCGTGCCATTTGTGGGTGCCGGCCATAAAATCTACGCCGTGGCCCATATCGGAACGGAAGAGAATCATAGTGGGTTTGCCGCTGCCCAGGCCGGCCTTGGCAAGGGCGAAGGCCTGGCGGATGGAATCGATGTCGTGGCCATCGGCCGTAATTACCCTCCAGCCCCAGGACTCCCATTTGGCGGCCAGGTCGCCCTCTCCGGCAACGCTGTCCACGGGACCGTCTATCTGCTGGCCGTTCCAGTCGGTCATTGCAATGAGGTTGTCCAGCTTGTGGTACACGGCGAACATACCGGCTTCCCAGATCTGGCCTTCCTCGGATTCACCGTCGCCGCAGAGGCAGAACACCAGGTTGGGGTCTCCGTCAAGGCGCTTTCCAAGGGCGGCGCCGGCGGCTGCCGACAGGCCCTGTCCCAGCGAACCGGAGGCCTGGAAGATTCCGGGGAGACCCTTGCGAACTGAAGGATGTCCCTGCAGACGGGTGCCGAAACGCCTGAACGTGCCAAGCTCCTCCAGAGGGAAATAACCCGCGCGGGCAAGCACCGAATAGTAGACCGGAGTAAGGTGTCCTGCCGATAGGATGAACATATCCTGGCCCTTGCCGGAACGGGTCCAGCTTGCGGGATCCTGCTTCATCACGTCAAAATAGAGGACGGTGAGGAAGTCGGCGCTGGACATTGAACCGCCCGGATGTCCGGAATTAGCCTGGCACACGGTCCGCAGGATGTCCCTGCGGATCTGGGTGGCCATTGTTGAAAGTTCTTTATTTGTCATAGTCGCAATTATTTACGTGAACGCCAGAGGGCGGTCATATCCTCCAGGGTCTTGCCTTTGGTCTCGGGCACCAGACGCCATACGAAGACAGCCGCGCAGATGCATATTACGCCGTAGAGCGCATAGGCGAAGAAATGGCCGAAGGAGTCTCCCATCTCACCCAGGCGCATATTGTACATAGGCACGAAGGTGCTGGAAACTATGAAGTTGAATATCCACTGGAAGGCTACGGCGATGGCGGTTGCCTGACTGCGGATAGTGTTGGGGAAGATCTCCGAAATATACACCCAGCAGATGGGACCCCAGCTGAACATAAAGCAGGCACTGTACAGCATAATGCTCACAACCGGAATGATGGCCGGGAGTATCATCACATTGGAAAGGGCCACACCCAGGGCGCCGAGGGCCATACCCAGCGAACCGCTTATCAGAAGCGGCTTGCGGCCCAGCTTCTCCACGGTGAATACGGCAACCAGGGTGAAGGAGATGTTGATCACGCCCATAATAACCGTAAAGAGCATATTGTTGGACACGCCCATCGATTCGAAGATGCGCGGTGCAAAGTAGAGTACGGCATTGATGCCGATAATCTGCTGGAACACCGAGAGCATACAGCCGATGAACACCACCAGGAAGCCGTAGGTGAAGAGCTTTTCGGTCTTCTCTATCGCGGTTGCCTTGATTTCCGCCAGAATCTCACGC
>JAGCYC010000055.1 GCA_017961015.1 Bacteroidales bacterium
GGCTTCTACCTTTGGGAAGGCTTCGCTGTGCAGGCATCGGCCCACCCTGCGGCGGTGAACTGGATAGGTCTGGTACCCTCCCTGGCGGTGCTGGGTATGGCCCTGGGCGGAATCAACGTGGTTACGGCGCTCGCCTCAGGGATAGTCCTGAACGGCATCATAGGCTGGAGCACGGGGGCTTTCGGCTTCGTAGGCTGGATGAGGGCCATAGGCGAGGGCATAGACTCGATGGGCGAGCTCATCATAGTATCGCTGCTGGCCGGCGGCCTGCTGGAGCTCATCCGCTTCAACGGCGGTATGGAATACATAATCCAGAAACTCACAAGGCATATCAGCAGCCCCCGCGGCGCATCTTTCTCCATTGCCGCCCTGGTCTCGCTGGTCAATGTCTGCACGGCCAACAACACCATATCCATCATCACCGTAGGGCCCCTGGCGAGGGATATTGCAGGCCGGTTCGGCATCTCACCCCGCCGCACAGCCTCGCTGATGGACGTCTTCTCCTGCGTGGTCCAGGGCATCCTCCCCTACGGTGCGCAGCTGCTTATGGCCAGCGGCCTTGCCGGGATAAGCGCCCTGAGCATTATCGGCCATCTGTATTACCCCTTTGCTCTGGCCGGCGTGGCACTGCTTTTCATCCTCATATCGCCGCCAGAGAAAAACAGCCGCAAATCCCCGGAAAAATAGCCACAAATAGGGATTGCGCGCGCGGGTTAAAGGCGCTAACTTTGCACCAAACAAAACAATGCTATGAGACTGTCCGACTTGCCCACCGGTGAGAAGGCTGTCGTGGTGCGCGTAAACGGCCACGGCGGCTTCCGCAAGCGTCTTATCGAGATGGGCTTTATCCCGGGAAAGGAAGTGAAGGTTGTGCTTAATGCGCCGCTCCGCGATCCCGTGGAATATGAAATCCTGGGCTACAAGGTTTCGCTCCGGCGCGAGGAAGCCCGTGGAATAGAGGTTGTTACCGAGGCCGATGCCCGCGAGGCCCTGCGCTCCGACGAGCACCTCCAGGCCCTTCCGGGCGATATGCAGGAAGCCGAAAGGCTGGAACGCGCCCTGGCCCACATAGCCGAGGAGAGAGGGCACAACATACGCGTAGCCCTGGTTGGCAATCCCAACTGCGGCAAGACTTCCCTTTTCAACATAGCTTCCGGAGCCCACGAGCACGTTGGGAACTATTCCGGAGTGACCGTGGACGCCAAGGAAGGGCACTTCCACTTCAAAGGCTACGAAATTACCCTGGTGGACCTTCCGGGGACCTATTCCCTATCGGCCTATTCCCCTGAGGAACTGTATGCGAGGAAGAACCTTACCGAGTCCCTGCCCGACGTGGTGGTGAACGTGGTGGATGCCTCCAATATCGAACGCAATCTCTACCTTACCACCCAGCTCATAGATATGAACCTTCGCACCGTAATGGCGCTGAATATGTACGACGAGCTGGAATCAAAGGGCGACAAACTGGACACGCAGCAACTTGGCTGGCTGCTCGGAATGCCCGTCTGCCCCACGGTGAGCCGCGACGGAAAGGGCATCCCGGAGCTCTTCGACACGGTTATCAGGATTTACGAACAGACCGATCCCAAGCTCGCCCGCCACATCCACATCAATCACGGGCCGGAGATTGAAAAGAGCATAGACGCGCTCCGCGCCGTTATGGCCGATGACGAAAGCCTGCGCTCACGGTATTCCACCCGCTACCTGGCTATAAAATACCTGGAAAACGACAGCGACGTGGAAAGGATACTGGACGGCACCCCCGAAGCCGCCGAGCTGAGGGCCGTACGGGAAAGGGAGGCCGCGCGAATCCTGGACATCCTCGGAAGCCCCGCCGAAAGCGCCATCGTGGACGCCAAATATGCCTTTATCCAGGGCGCCCTCTCAGAAACCTACGAAAAGTACCGTGAAACCCGCCCCCGCCGCAGCATTACCGACCGCCTGGATGCCATCGTGACCAACCAGTGGCTGGCCTTCCCTATCTTTATCCTGCTGCTCTGGCTGGTGTTCTGGGCTACATTCACCATCGGCCAGTATCCTATGGACTGGATAGACGCAGGGGTGAGCTGGCTGGGCGAACAGCTGGGCTCGCTAATGAAGGACGGATGGGTGAAGGACCTGCTCGTAGACGGCGTGGTGGCCGGAGTGGGCAGCGTGCTGGTGTTCCTTCCGAACATACTTATCCTGTACCTGTTCATCTCACTGATGGAAGACAGCGGCTATATGGCCCGCGCCGCCTTCATAGTGGACAAGCTTATGCACAGGATAGGCCTCCACGGCAAATCCTTCATCCCGATGGTGATGGGCTTCGGCTGCAATGTGCCGGCCATAATGGCCACCCGTTCCATCGAGAACAGGAAGAGCCGCCTTGTTACCATTGCGATAATCCCCTTTATGTCCTGTGCGGGACGGCTGCCCATTTTCGTGCTATTTGCCGGAGCCTTCTTCCCCGCACATCCCGCCACGGCGCTGCTGGGGATCTACCTCCTGGGCATAGTTATGGCTATCCTATCGGCCTTTATCCTTGCGAGATTCGTCAAGGACGACGACCTTCCCTTCGTGATGGAGCTGCCTCCGTACAGGGTTCCCACGGCCAAGGCCATCTGGCGCCATACCTGGGAAAAGGGCAGGCAGTACCTGGAGAAGATGGCCACCACCATCCTGCTGTTCTCGGTGGCGATATGGTTCCTGGGATACTTCCCCCGCCACGAAGGGCAGTCGGATGCCTTCCAGCAGGAGCATTCCTTCATAGGACAGCTCGGAAAGGCCATCGAACCGGCTATGGAGCCGCTGGGCTTCAACTGGAAGATGGACGTGGGCCTGCTGGCAGGAGTAGGCGCCAAGGAACTGGTGATTAGCTCGATGGGCGTTATGTACGCCCAGGACGGGGCAAGCTATGAAGAGGGCGACGACACTCAGCTTCAGGCTGCACTGAAGGCCAGCCTTCCTACCGCAGCCGCCCTGGCATTTATGGTGTTCGTGCTGCTGTACTTCCCCTGCATAGCCACCTTCGTTGCCATAAAGAACGAAACAGGATCGTGGGCCTGGGCCATCGGCCTTGCCGTATATACGATCCTGCTTGCCTGGATATGTGCTTTCGCGGCCTTCAGGATAGGACTCCTGATCTGGCCGGTGTAGCTGCGCCTAGAAGGCGTAAATCACTATGTAGAAGAGCATCACCGCCGTGGTGATGAGCTTGAGTCCGGTGCCGAAAAGGAAGCCCATAAAGGCCCCGAAGGCCGATTTGAGCGAAGCTCCGGCAGTCTGTCCGGCGAAGAGGAGCTCGGCCAGGAAAGCACCGGCGAGGGCACCGGCAATCATTCCTATGGGCGGGTAGATGAGCCCCAGGAAAAGGCCCGCGATGGCACCCCAGCCGCCGTACTTGCTTCCGCCGGTAACTTTGGTGAACCAGGCCGGCACTATATAGTCCAGCACCGAAACCACGATAACGATACCCAGCCATACCAGCAGGAGCGTGAGGGACATAGGGTCGCCGGCTTTATCGGCCCCGCTCCCCCAGATGTACAGGGTAAGGAGGCCCAGCCAGGAAAGGGGCGGTCCTGGAAGGCCCGGGACTATGCTTCCGACAATTCCGACGATGCCCAGTATGATGGCAAGAATGGCGATAAATGTTTCCATGGTACAAAATTAATAACTAACTTTGGAAGTCAAAAACCATACCGATATGTTCGAAAAGCAAATATATGTCAAGCGCCGCGCCACCCTCCTGTCAAAGCTGCAGGAAGCCGGTGCAAGAGGCCTTGTCCTCCTACTCGGAAATGCCGATGCCCCCGCCCAGTACAAAGACAACTGCTACAAATGGCGTCAGGACAGCACCTGGCTGTACTATATGGGCCTGGACGAGCCCCTGATGGCCGCCCTGCTGGATATCGACAGCGGCGAGGAAACCCTCTTTGCCGATGACGTATCTATGGACGACATAATCTGGATGGGTCCCCAGCCCTCGGTCCGCAGCAAGGCCGACAGCGTGGGAATCGCCCGCACCGCCCCCTATGCCGCCCTTGCCGAAGCAGTGCGTTGCGGCCGTCCCATCCACCACGTAAACCCCTCCCGCTACTACAACATCCTCAAGCTGCGCGAGCTGCTCGGAAGCGAGAAAAACATCTCGGAAGTGCTCACGGAGGCCGTTATCTCGATGCGCCTGGTAAAGGCCGATGAAGAGATCGCCGCCCTGGACCACGCCTGCGACCTGGGTTACGAGATGCACTCTGTGGCCCGTGACGCCATCGCCGCCGGGGTACTGGAACAGGAGATTGTGGGAAAGATGGAAAGCGTGGCCCTCTCCAAGGGCTGGGGCGTATCCTTCCCCACCATCCTCACCCAGCACGGCGAAACCCTGCACAACCACCTGCACGACAAGCTTATAGAGCCTGGAAAGCTGATGGTGATAGACGCCGGCGTGGAGAGCAACGAGCACTATGCTTCCGACTTCACCCGCACCTATCCCACCTCCGGCCGCTTCTCCACAAAGCAGAAGGAGATCTACCAGATTGTCCTGGACTGCAACGAATACGCCTTCTCACTCACCCGTCCGGGCATCACCTACAAGGAGGTCCACCAGGCAACGGCCCGCAGGATGCTCGAGGGGCTCAAGGCCCTGGGGCTGGTGCGCGGCGATGTTGCCGAAATGGCCGCCGAAGGCATTGCCGGCCTGTTTATGCCTCACGGCCTGGGCCACAATATGGGCCTGGACGTGCACGATATGGAGGATCTCGGCGAGAACCTCGTGGGCTACGAAAGGGGCCAGTCCCGCGCCAAACAGCTGGGCCTGGGTTCCCTGCGTATGGCCCGTCACCTGCAGCCCGGCTACGTGATTACCGACGAACCCGGCATCTACTTTATCCCCGCCCTCATCGAGAAATTCAAGCGTGAGGGCCTGGGCCGCGACTTCGTCAATTACAGCGCCCTGGAATCCTACTACGACTTTGGCGGCATACGCCTGGAAGACGATGTCCTGGTAACCGCCGACGGCGCCCGCCGTGTAGGCTCCCGCCGCCTCCCCATCAGCGTGGAGGACGTGGAAGCCTGCTTCTAGTTCATTCTATCCTTATTGAGCAGAACCAGCCGTTGAAGGGGAAGGGGACCAGATTGTCCCCTTCCAGGAGGGCGTTGTCTCCGGGGAAGAGGCCGCCGGCAAGGGGCGTGGAGTAGGGATAGTCCTGGGGGACGCCGGTAAGGGCCGTATGCAGCGTCCCGTCGGCATCAATGGCCATACAGGCTTCGCTGTCCAGGCGGAAAGCGCTCATCCCGATGGTCCAGTTCGGGACCATTCCGTGCACGGTGGAAAGGGCGCGGACCGTGCCTGTATCATCGGCACTGATACAGGTTCCAAGGGCATCCCTGGGGTATATTACTATTATCTTACAGAGGTTCCCCTCCTGCCACAGTGTTCCATCGGAAGACGCAACCCAGCTGCGCCAGTACTCGTTTTTATAGGAGTAGCCCTTTACACACAGGCCATTTCCGTACGGCAGCAGACGGCACTGGTGAAGGCTTTCGCCGCTCTGGTAAGGGAGTGGAAAGGCGCTGTCATCCTGTATGAGGATGCAGGGGCCGCGGGGGGTGTGCTGCTCCGCCCGCCAAATGCTTCCGCCCCAGACGCGGATGTCGAAGATCTGCTCCGCGGCGCTGTCGGGGATGCGCCGGAGCATACGGTCTTCCTGCATTACTATATACTCCTGTCGGTATGCATCGGAGTACTTCAGCGGCAGCGCATACACATAATGGACCTTGCCTCCGTCTTCCATAAGCGCTCCTCCCTTCCAGTAGGGCTGGTCGAAACCGCCCAGCGCAGTGGCCTCGGGGGCCGAGAAACGCTCCTCCCCGTCCACCCTGTACACTATTCCGCCCCGGCCGGGACGCTGGCCCAGGCTGTGGATGTGGCCGTCCTTTTCAAGGAGGCCCACTATGAGCTCCTCGCCGGGAAAACTGAAGCGGGGCTCGCCGTTGCAGCTTATGACGGTGCTGGCGCCGTCGGTGTCGTCGGTCCAGAGTTTTCCGCCCATAATGCGGTGGCGGCCGCTTTCCACATAGTTTCCGGCCGGGACGCTGACTGCTTCCTTCCCGTCTTTCCAGAGCACTATCCTGGCGCCGCGGTAATCCCCGTCCCTCCAGGCGGCCCATTCCGGGAAACGGATGCCGCTGAGATAGACGTGGGGGCCGGGGTCATCGGCCTGGACCGAATCTTCGGGCGGCCTGTGATGGCGGTAACGCTCACTGCTCCGCTCGATGCGCAGGGTGTCCGAAAAGAGGGGCGGCTGGCAGCTCTGGAACAGAATTACTGTCAGGGCCGTGAAGAAAAGTTTTCGCATACTCTTTTTTGCGCAAGGTGCGAAGAAGGCGCAGAAAAGGCACTGCAAAACATAAAATTTTGCAGTTTCTTATTAAAAATTGATGGTTTTTTATTTCCCCAGATTCCAGCGGAGTCCCAGTTCCACCTCGAAACGGAGAGGCTGGAGGGTCCTTATGGAGCGGGGCTGATCCTGAGTGTTGAAGTAGTAACGGATACCAGGGTCAAGGTAGATGCTGATGCCCGGCAGCACGCGGTATTCCATTCCGACGCCGGCCACGGCCGACCACTGGATCTTGCTGCCGCTCTCGTGCACGTGGATGTCCTTGGGGGAGTTGTGCACCAGGAAATCGTTGTCCACAAGGAATTCGGCGGCACCTCCGGCAAGCATATGCACTCTCCATTTCCCGTTGTTCATTATGTCAAAGAAGGCATTCAGGGGCAGTCCCAGCCAGTGCTGGTGGTTGTCCACGTCGGTAGAGAGCACCTCCACGTCATTCTCGATGTCGCGGTAGTCGGCCACGAAAGTGCGGGCCATATAGGTGTAGCGGAGGCCCGTTCCCAGGGAGAAGACCTGGCTGAAACGGTAGTTAATGCCGATACCTGCGGTCAGCGGCAGGGAGAAGCTCACTTCCGGGAGCTCGTTGAAGATGCCGTCTTCCATTGGCTGGGGCAGGCCCGGTACAGTGGGAGAACGGTGAACCATCGAGGCCTTCACTGGGGAACGGTCGTTACCCTGGAAGCGGCCCGATGCGCTGAGTGACAGGCCTCTTTTTGCGCCCGCGTTCTCCTGCGGGGCAGCCTCCATCATACGGAGGGCTTCGCGGTCTTCTTCGCTCACCTGTTCCTCCGCGGGGGCGGGGACGTCCTCAGCGGGGGCAAAAACGGGGGTATTTGCACCCGAGAGGTCAGAATTTTCGCCGGCGGGGGCAAAAACGGGGGTATTTGCACCCGAGAGGTCAGATTTTTCGCTGTCGGGGGCAAAAACGGGGTCTTTTGCACCCGAGAGGTCAGATTTTTCGCCGGCGGGGGCAAAAACGGGGGTATTTGCACCCGAGAGGTCAGATTTTTCACTGCCGGGGGCAAAAACGGGGTCTTTTGCACCCGACGCAGCGGCCTGGGCCAGGCGGGGGTGCGAAGATGCCGCTATCTGCTCCTCGATGGGGGCGGGATCGTCCGCGGCGGGCGCAGAAGAAGCGGCAGGCGCAGCAGAACCGGCAGGCGCAGCAGAACCGGCAGGCGCAGCAGAACCGGCGGCCGCATCGGCCCGGACCACAGGAGCCTCGGAAGCTACAGAAGCCACAGAAGCCTCGGAAGCAACGGCAGCCTCGGAAGCTACAGAACCCTCGGAAGCAACGGCAGCCTCGGAACCGGCCTGCACCAATATATTGTCAAGGTTAGAATCGGGGCGGGAGGGGGCGAAAAGGAAGATGCCGAGGGCAAGGGCCGCGGCGGCAGCCACTGCACTGAGGCTCCATACCCAGAAGGGTACGGCCTTTCGCGGGGATACGGCAGCGGAAACGTTCCTCCAGACGCGCGCGGGGACTTTCTCGCGGGCATCGGCAAGGAGATTTCTTGCCTGTATGTCAAATTCTGTCTCTTTCATTCACTCTGTTTTATCATTTCCTGCAGGCGGGCGCGCGCCCTGTTAAGTTTGGAGCGCGACGTGGCCTCGGTGCAACCCAGTTCCTGCGCTATCTCTTTATGCGAATAGCCTTCCAGTACGTACATATTGAAAACGGTTCGCGCATCGGCGGGTAGGGCGCGTACCATACGCATAAGCTCTTTGTAACCTATCTGCTGGACGGCTGAAGCCTCTCCCGAGGTGAGGGAATGGGCTTCGGAGATATCGTCCGACAGACCCAGCGCATCCGTTTTCCGGAGTTGCATCAGTGCAGTATTGACAAAGATCTTTCTGGCCCAGCCTTCAAAGGAACCGCTCCCGGAGTAGCTGTCCAGTTTGCCGAACAGGTTTATGAAGCCTTCCTGAAGCACGTCTTCGGCATCTTCCCTTGAGCCCATATAACGAAGGCAGAGGGCCATCATCTTTGGGGCCAGGGAATCGAATATCTTTTTCTGGGCCTTCCGGTCCCCTTCGATAGCCTGCCGAACCCAACGCTCGGACGCCGACGACGCGACAGGGGAGTCTTCTTCCCTTGTCCACGTTATTAGATGCAATTTGGCGCCAAAACGTTTCACTTCAGGCCAGGTTTTTGTTCGTCAAGCACAAATTTCGCAAAAAAAACCTAAATTTGTATGCTTATGCGAAAATTTGTCCTGTGCCTCGTTACGGCCCTGCTTTGTCTGGCTTCCGCCTTTGCACAAAAGGTGGAAAGTGAGTTCATTGACGCAGTCGCGCTTTACAGCTCCGGAAAGATCGAGCAGGCCGAACGGAAATTGGAAAACCTCTCCAGGACCGCTCCCGACGATGATGCCGTCTGGTATTATCTGGGCCGATGCCGCATTGCCCGGAAAGACTTCTCCTCCGCCCGCGGCTGCCTGGAAAAGGCCATTGAGCTGGACGGGAAGAACTACTGGTACCGCAGCACCCTTGCCAGCCTTTATATGGTGCAGGACGAAACCCGCCTTGCCATAGAGATGTACGAGGCTCTTGTCCGTGACTTCCCCGGCAAGGAAAACCTCTCCTACGACCTCCTGGAACTGTACATACGGGAAAAGGAATACGACAAGGCGATGGATACCATATCGGCCATCCAGAGGCAGAACGGCCTTACCGAGCAGCTGGTCCAGCTACGCTACGAGCTCCTGATGCAGCAGGGCAAGGCCGATGAAGCCCTGAAGGGCCTGGAGGAGTTCCGGGAAGAGTATTCCTCGCCCCGCATTCTCTCGCTCCTGGGGGACCATTATCTCACGGACTATGCCGATTCCGCCGCCAGGGCAAGCTACGCCGAAGCCCTGGAGCTGGACGGAAGCTATCCGCCCGCCCTTCTGGGTATGTCGGAGGTTTACCGGAGGGAGAGGGACTACCCAGGGTATTTTTCGGTCATCGGCAAGTTCCTTGACGGAGAAGACACGCCCCCGGCCACCAAGGCCGTGTATATAAGGAATCTGGCACGCAGCCTGGATCCCAAGATACTCCAACGCCAGAGGGAAGGTTTTGACTCGCTGGTATCGGGAACCCTCGGGAAGCATCCTTCCGACAGCAGCATACTCACCGCTGCGGCCGCCTACTACTACGGCACCGGCCGTACCGAAGAAGCAGGGGCGTACTTCAGGGAAGCCTCCGAGAAGTATCCGGAGAGTATGTCGCTCGCTGCCGCCTGTCTGCAGTATTACGCGCTTATGCAGGACTGGGAGAAGGTCCGGGACCTTGCAGTGGAGGGCTTCGGCAGGTTCAAGAACATCGGCTTCCTGGACTATGCCAACCAGGCCGACTTCCTCCTTGAAGACTACGACGCCGTCCTGGGCAACTGCCAGTGGATCATAAACAACTTCCCCAAGGACAAGGATGTGCTCAAAACCGCCTGGATGCTCAAGGGCGACGCCTACCACGCCAAGGGAGAACGACGCCAGGCCTACAGCGCATATGAAAAGGCGCTCAAGCTGGATCCGGACCTGGTACCGGTGCTGAACAACTACGCCTACTATCTGGCCGAGGACGGGAAATGCCTCAAGAAGGCCTACAAGATGTCGCGCAAGACCATTGAGGCCGAGCCCGACAACGCCACCTACCTGGACACCTTCGCCTGGATCCTGCACCTGCAGGGCAAAGACCTGGAAGCCAAGCCTTTCTTCAAGCACGCGATGCTTTACGGAGGGAAGGACAGCGCCGTTATGCTGGACCATTATGCCGAGGTCCTGTACAGCCTGGGCGAATACGACCTCGCCCGTTCCTACTGGAACCAGGCCAGGCTCAAGAACAAGGACGGCGAAGTCCCGGACCTTGAACAGAGGATAGCCAAACGCCTTGCCGCCCTGGAAAAATGAGAAAACTGCTCCATATAACCGCCCTTGCCCTGATGCTGCTTACGGCAGCCCAAGGCTTTGCCGCGCCCCAGAAACAGGGGAAGAAGTCGCTCCAGAACCAGATTGCCAAACTGGAAAAGGACATAAGCCTGATCAATGCCAAGCTGGAAGGCAACCGCCGCGACAGCAAGCAGGCCCTGTCGTCGCTCACCCTTGTAAGGAGCAAGGTCTCCACCCGTGAGAAACTTATCCGGGAATACGACCGCACCCTTTCCACCCTGAACGATTCCATACGCACCTGCGAGAGGGAAATCACCGCTCTGCAGAACCGCTACGATACCCTCCAGCGCTATTACGCCCGCCTGGTGCGCAGTTCCTACAAGAACCGCGACAGCAGGCTCTGGTATATGTACGTCCTGTCCAGCGAATCGGTGGGACAGGGCCTCAGGCGTTTTTCCTACCTGCGGCGCTTCTCGGACAATATGGGACAGCAGGCCGCAAGGATAAGGGAGACATCGGCCCGGCTGGAGGAGAGCAAGGCCCGCTTCTCCTCGCTCAGGCAGGAGGCCGACCGGATGAAGGGAAATGCCGTCAAGGAACGCGCCCGCCTGCAGGACGAGGAGGCCGAGGCTTCCCGTATGGTAGCCCGCCTGAACAAGGACGGGGACCGCTACCGCAAGCAGCTGCAGGATATGAACCGGCAGAAGCAGGAACTCAACCGCAAGGTCTCGGAAATCATCCGGGCCGAGCAGGAAGCCGCCCGCAAGAAGGCCGGCGGAGGCAAGAAGGGCGGCGGCGCGCCCAAGACCACCGTCACCGAGGCCGACCGCAAACTGGGCGGCGAATTCGCTGCCAACAAGGGCCACCTGCCCTGGCCGGTGGAGGGCGTAATCACCGAACGCTTCGGCAAGCATATGCACCCGGTATACCAGAACGTGGAACTGCCGCAGAACAACGGCGTAACCCTGGTGGTGAAGCGCGGCGCCCCCGTAAAGGCCATATACAACGGCACCGTTACCCAGATAGTGGTGCTGCCCGGCTACAACCAGTGCGTGCTGGTGAGCCACGGGACCTACTACACCCTGTACACCAAGCTGCGCTCGGTGGCGGTAAAATCCGGCACCAAGCTAAGTACGGGTCAGCAGCTGGGTACGGTGGACACTATAGGCGGCGAAGACCTGTTCCACTTTGAGATTTGGAAGGGTTCCGAAGCCCAGAACCCCGAAGAATGGCTTAGAAAATAGGCTCCAACGGCACCGTGCCGGGGATTTCGTCCTTGGGCGGCTCCCCGTGAAGATAGATTATCCGCTGATTCGGACTTCCCCTGAAAAGGAGGTCCGTATTTCTTTGTTCCAGGATGAAGGGGCCGTCCACAAGCACGTCCAGATAAGGCAGCATAGCGGCCTTTTCAGGGTCGGCCTGGACCTGCTCCAGGGTAAAGCCGGTCCAGCACCAGATGGTCTTGCCGGTCTCCTCCTTTATGCGGCGGGCCAGTTCGGTGAAGGCGGGAGCCTGAAAGAAGGGATCGCCGCCGGAGAAGCTTACGTTGGACATCGAATCGGCCTTGATTATGTCCAGGAGCTCGTCCACCTCCATCCATCGGCCTGCGTCGAAGTCCCAGCTCTGGGGGTTATGGCAACCCTTGCAGTGGTGCTTGCAGCCGGCACAGTAAATGGCGGTACGCAGCCCGGGGCCGTCCGCCATTGTCTGATAAGCTATGTCAAGTACTCTTATCTTCATATAAAAGAGATGCCCGGCCGTGACCGGGCATAACTTGTTAAATGTCCGGCAGATTATTTGTGGACTACGCGGTCGTGGAGCTCGGCCAGTTTGCCGGAGTTCCAGCGGTTGGTGGTACCCACCAGGTAGCCGGTGATGCGCTGCAGGGTGTCGATGTGATGACCGTGGCAGTGAGGGCACTCGGTGAGGCCTTCGTCGGAATTCTCATAGCCGCAGTCCAGGCAGCGGTTGCGGTTGTGGTTCACGGAACCGTAGCCGATGTCGTACTTGTCCATCAGGTCCACTATCTGCATTATAGCCTCGGGGTTGTGGGTGGCGTCGCCGTCAATTTCCACGTAGAAGATGTGTCCGGCGCCCTCCAGCTTGTGGTAAGGGCCTTCGATCTTGGCCTTGTGCTCCGGAGTGCAGTGATAGTACACGGGAACGTGGCTGGAATTGGTGTAGTAGTCCTTGTCGGTGACACCGGGAATGATGCCGAAGGTCTTCTTGTCCCTCTTGGTGAACTTGCCGGCCAGGCCTTCTGCGGGAGTGGCGAAGCAGGAGTAGTTGTGCTGATAGATCTCGGTGTAGCCGTTGATCTTTTCGGCCATATGGGAGACTATCCTCAGGCCCAGCTCCTGGGCTTCCTCGCTTTCGCCGTGATGCTTGCCCACGAGGGCTATCAGGCATTCTGCAAGGCCGATGAAGCCGATGGCCAGGGTTCCCTGATTGATGACGGATTCGATGGTATCGTCCTCGTCAAGCTTGTCGCTGCCCATCCAGAGGCCGTTCATAAGCAGGGGGAACTGCTTCTTGAGGGCGGTCTTCTGGAAGTTGAAACGCTCGTTGAGCTGGCGGGCGGCGATATCCAGGGCCCAGTCGAACTTCTGGAAGAACTTGCCGATGCGCTTCTCCTTGTCCTGCTCTTCCTGCATCGCTTCGATGGCCAGCTTCACGATATTGATGGTGGTGAAGCTGAGGTTACCGCGGCCGATGGAGGTCTTGGGGCCGAAGTTGTTGGCATAAACGCGGGTACGGCAGCCCATCGTGGCGACCTCGTGCACGTAACGCTTGGGGTCGTCCGGTTTCCAGGCGTCGTCCACGTTGTAGCTGGCGTCCAGGTTCAGGAAGTTGGGGAAGAAACGTCGGGCCGATACCTTGCAGGCGAACTTGTACAGGTCGTAGTTGCGGTCCTCGGGAAGGTAGCTCACGCCCCTCTTCTTCTTCCAGATCTGGATGGGGAAGATGGCGGTGGAACCGTTGCCCACGCCCTCATAGGTGGTGTTCAGGATTTCGCGGATGATGCAGCGTCCCTCGGCCGAGGTGTCGGTACCGTAGTTGATGGAGGAGAATACCACCTGGTTGCCGCCGCGGCTGTGGATGGTGTTCATATTGTGCACGAAGGCTTCCATAGCCTGGTGCACGCGGCCCACCGTCTGGTTGATGGCGTGCTGCTTTGCCCTTTCCTTGCCCTGCAGGCCCACGAGGTCCCTCTTGATGTAGTCGTCGATGGGTGCGGGTTTGAGCTCGCTGTAGTCCACGTTCTGGATGGCGCTCACCTTGTCGATCTCCTCTTCGTAGGTCTTGCGCACATAGGGTGCAAGATAGAAGTCGAAGGCGGGGATGGCCTGACCGCCGTGCATCTCGTTCTGGACGGTCTCCATAGAGATGCAGGCCAGCACGGATGCGGTCTCGATGCGCTTTGCGGGACGGGACTCGCCGTGACCTGCCTTGAGGCCGTGCTCAAGGATGAGGTCCAGGGGGTGCTGGATGCAGGTGAGGGACTTGGTAGGATAGTAGTCCTTGTCGTGGATATGGATGTAGTTGCCGGCAACGGCCTCACGGACGGGGTCCGAAAGCAGGTTCTCGTCCACATAGCTCTTGGTGGCCTCGGAGGCGAACTTCATCATCATACCGGCGGGGGTGTCGGCATTCATATTGGCGTTCTCGCGGGTGATGTCGTTCACCTGTGCGTCGATGATGGCCTGGAAGATCTCGTTGGTCTTGGCCTTGCGGGCAAGGTTACGCTTGTTGCGGTAACGGATATACTCCTTTGCCACCTCCTGGCGGGGGCTGTTCATAAGTTCGTTTTCGACCACGTCCTGGATTTCCTCCACGGTCATCTCTTCCTTCTCCAGCTTGGAGATGGCGTGGGCAATCTGGGCGGCAAGCACTATATCCTCACCGTCTTCGGTCACATCCATGGCCTTGAGTATGGCCGATACAATCTTCTGATTGTTGAAATCTACGTGGCGGCCGTCGCGTTTCAGTACTCGTTTTACCATATAAAATGGGGCGGTTAAGTGCACCTCCGGCTGTTTTGGAACCGGGTGCAAATGGTTATGGTTTATGCTATTTTTCCGGTGCAGAAGTATTCTGCACGGACAAAGGTAGCAGTTCCGCCGCTACTTTCACAGCATTTTACAGAAAAAAGTTATCAACAAAAACAATATCGGCTTGTTAATTCGCTGATTAACAAGCCGATACGCAAATATTTTATTTAGAATTATTCTAAATTAGAACTTTTGTGTTTCATTTTTGTAAACTTATCCACATCAGGGCTCCACCACCCAGACCAGCACGTGGCGGTCGAAGGTGATGTACTCCAGGTCGAACTCCTGTTCGTCCTCGTCCTTGTCTATGAAAGTGGCTTCCAGCTCACCCTCGCCGCGAAGGCGGAAACGCTCCACCTCGATCTGCTCGGCAAAGTTCAGGTTGTAGCGGCTCAGAAGCTTGAAGATGGCCTCCTTGGCGCACCAGTAGATGGCCAGCTGCTCGTTGCGCTTCTCGTCCTCGAGGTCCTCGATCTCGTCTTCGGAAAGAGCCTTCTTCTCCACGGCCGAAAAGTCCCTGTCCAGGGATTCCACGTCTATGCCGCAGTCCTTCTCGTCGTGCAGGATCACGGCCACATAGCGCTCCGTATGGGTTATGGAGATATTCACCGGATTGTTCTCCAGGTAGGGTTTGCCGTTGTCGTGGTGGCTCAGGTACACTTTCTCGTCGAAGAGGGTGTTCAGGAGGGCGCGCACGGCCAGGCGCTGCTTGCGCAGGGACTCGCTGCCGATGAAGGATATTTCTTCCATTTCGTCGGCGGGAGTGCTGCTGAGGGCGGTGAGCTCCGCCTCGCTTTCGGTGATCTGCCACACTCCGATAGTGGCTTCGTTACTGAGTTTCTTTTTTAAATAAAGGCCCATATTCAAGTTTATATACGCAGAAGCCTCCGGCCAGCCCGAGGGCTGCCGGAATCCTTATCAAGCTGTGAAACATCGCGACAGAGGGTCGTCTGAACCGACGCCCGCTAATTGAGAAGTTTTGACCTGACTGGGAGGCTCCATATCTATCGTTTCGATTTCAAGGGACAAAGATAAGGCAATTATTTGTAATTGCGAAATATTTTTCCCCGGACCTACGCGTTGTGAAGCAGCACCTGGCCGCCGGCGGCGTCTACCTGCACCGTGGAATCCTTGCTCACGCTGCCTTCCAGTATGGCTTTGGCCAGCTGGTTCACCAGGGCGCGCTGCATCAGCCGCTTGAGCGGACGGGCACCGTAGGAAGGGTCGTAGCCCTGCTCCACCATATAGTCCTCGAAGGCGGGGGTGAAACTCAAGGTCACTCCGCTTTCGGCCAGTTTGGTGCGCAGCTCCTCTTCCTGGATGTGCAGGATGTCGCGGATATCGGCCTTGGTGAGGGGGTCGAACATTATTATCTCGTCTATACGGTTCAGGAACTCGGGGCGTACGGTAAGCTTGAGCACGTCCAGCACCTTGGCCGAGCACTCGTCCAGGAGGGCGCGGCGGGCGGCGAGGGCCTGCATATCCACACCGTTCACTTCCGGAAGCTTCTCCATATAGGACTGGATAATATCGGCCCCGGCGTTGGAGGTCATTATGAGGATGGTGTTCTTGAAGTCCACGGTGCGGCCTTTGTTGTCGGTCAGACGGCCGTCGTCCAGCACCTGCAGCAGCACGTTGAATACGTCCGGATGGGCCTTTTCAATCTCGTCCAGAAGCACCACGGAGTAGGGTTTGCGCCTTACCGCCTCGGTGAGCTGGCCGCCCTCGTCGTATCCCACGTATCCCGGAGGCGCACCTACAAGACGCGATACCGTATGCCGCTCCTGGTACTCGGACATATCGATCCTGGTCATCATATTCTCGTCGTTGAACAGGAAGCCGGCCAGGGCCTTTGCAAGCTCGGTCTTGCCCACGCCCGTAGTACCCATAAAGAGGAAGGAGCCGATGGGCCTCTTCTCGTTGGAAAGGCCTGCACGGTTGCGGCGAACGGCATCGGCCACGGCGCGTATCGCGGCATCCTGTCCCACCACGCGGCGGTGCAGCTCGGTCTCCATCCGGAGGAGCTTTTCCTTCTCGCTTTCCAGCATCCGCTTGACGGGGATGCCTGTCCACTTAGCCACCACCTCGGCTATATCTTCTGGCGTAACCTCCTCGGTTACAAGCGGTTCCTTTATAGCCTTGGCCTTTGCCGTAAGCTCGTCTATCTGCTTCTGCGTGGCGGCCATCTTGCCGTAGCGTATCTCCGCCACCTTGCCGTAGTCGCCGGCGCGTTCGGCCCTTTCGGCATTCAGGCGCAGCTCTTCCATCTGCTGACGGGCACTCTGCAGGCCTCCGAGGATATCCTTCTCCTCCTCCCAACGCTTCATCAGGCCCTCGCGGCGGCTGCGGAGTTCCTTCAATTCGGCCTCAAGTTTTTCTAATTTGGCCGATACCCCCTCGCGCTTGACGGCCTCGCGCTCGATCTCCTTCTGCCGTATTGCCGAGTTGAGCTCGTCTATGGGTTCGGGCACCGAATTCATCTCCAGGCGCAGCTTGGCGGCCGCTTCGTCCACCAGGTCTATGGCCTTGTCGGGGAGGAAACGGGAGGTGATGTAGCGGTGGCTCAGGTTCACGGCGGCTATGAGGGCATCGTCGCCGATACGTACCTTATGATGGTTCTCGTAACGTTCCTTGAGGCCCCTCAGGATGGCTATGGACTCGGACGGGGAAGGCTCGTCCACCATCACCATCTGGAAACGGCGCTCCAGGGCCTTGTCGGCCTCGAAGTATTTCTGGTACTCGTCCAGGGTGGTGGAGCCGATGGTGCGGAGTTCCCCTCGCGCGAGCGCGGGCTTGAGTATATTGGAAGCGTCCATGGCGCCGGAACTCCGGCCCGCACCCACCAGGGTGTGTATTTCGTCTATGAACAGGATAATCTCGCCGGCGCTGTCCACCACTTCTTTGACCACGCCCTTGAGCCGCTCCTCGAACTCGCCCTGGTACTTCGCACCTGCGATTAAGGCGCCCATATCCAGGGAATAGACCTTCTTGGACTTAAGGTTTTCGGGCACCTGCCCGTTCACGATGTTCTGGGCAATCCCTTCCGAGATTGCCGTCTTGCCCACACCCGGTTCGCCCACCAGGATGGGATTGTTCTTGGTGCGCCGGGAAAGGATCTGGAGCACGCGGCGGATTTCGTCGTCGCGGCCTATCACGGGATCCAGTTTACCCTGCGCAGCGCGCTCGTTAAGGTTGATGGCGAAGCGCTGAAGGAAGCTGTTATTGTTTTCTGCCATAATTCTGTTCTCCTTTTTGCCTCCGGGGACATACGGAAACAACCGCCTGCCCTGAGGGGGCAAACGGTTGCGAACAATCTCCGTTCCCTTTGGCCGGGAACTGACAAAATGGCAGGTCTTACTCTGCGGCTTCCTCGGGGTTCTCCTGGGCTACGGGGAATTCGGCGGCTGCGTCGTCGGCGGGTTCGGCCTGGTTCAGGATCTCGGTGCTCACGGCGTCGTTTCCGCCCTTGGTGGTGGAGCCGCGGCCAACGAATACGGTGACGATGGAAACAACCAGGATGAAGGCTACAAGGTACCAGGTGGCCTTCTCAAGGAAGGTTGCGGTCTGGCGTACGCCCAGGGTCTGGTTGGCCGATGTGAAGTTGGTGGCGAGACCGCCGTCTTTACCGCTCTGGAGCAGTACGACTGCGATCAGGAGAATGGACGCGATGATGATCAGAGCGACCAGGATGGTGAAAAACACGTTCATATTGTCTTGATTTTTATTTCAAATTGTCAATAAGGGATGCAAAGTAAGCACTTTTTTCCGGAATATCCAAAACCAGACGGGAATAAATGCGCCTTGCCTCGTCGCTGCGGCCCTGTTCCGCAAAGATGCGGGCGAGGGTTTCCGTGGGGAAGCGCTCGGCCATTTCGGCTGCGCTTTCGTCCTCCGAGGGAGCATCCTTGGGGGCCTTTGCAGCCATCCGGGCGAAGATGCTGTCCTGGCCGCGGCTCACCTTGTCGTACTGGGCCTGGGAGAAATAATCTCCTCCGACCACCCGCACGCCGCCTTCGGAGGCTCCTCCTTCCAGCAGTGCGGCCACCAGTTCCTTTACGTCCTTGTCGGAGCAGTCGCTGCTGCCGCGCAGCAGGCGCTCGATACGGCTGCGGTCGGGAACGTACAGGGCCTCATCGGCAAACTGGGAGGGCGACCAGCCTCCCATACGGGACATACGGGTGCACAGTTCCATACGGGCGGCACCGTACCAGGGGTACAGGTTCACCACTCCGCTGAGCTCCTCGAGCGTGAGGCGGTGAAGCTCTATGTAAGATGATCCTACCATTGCGCTACGGTTGCATTGAAGATGTCTTCCACTATCTTGTCCACTATCGTGGTGCAAAGATCGGCCTCCACGGCGTCCAGCGACATCGTGGCGTCAAAGTCCTCGTAGGCCGAAAAACTGCGGTCCACGTCGTCCTCGGGGTATTTCTTGTTGCTGAACACGGCCTTCACGGTAACGGTGAGGCGGTTCTGCGAGGCCAGTTCGTCGGCTGTGACGGCGGTGGCCTTCACGTCGTAGCCGGTGACTTCGCACACCAGCTCCAGGTCTCCGTCCATATCCACCTGCTCCAGGCGGGTGAGTTTGCGGAACTTGTCCTGAAGGGCCTCGGTGAGCAGGTTGGACAGCGAGGGGTTCACCCGCAGGGCCTTGTACTCCACATAGGGGATGGTGATGGTCTTCACATCGGCCTGGATGGAGGTGCCGGTAAAGGAATATATCCCGCAGGAGACTGCGAGAAGGGCGGCTAACGATATTACAAGGGCCTTTTTCATTTCTTCTTGGATTCCAGGCGGCGGTATATGGTGCGCTCCGATACGCCCAGCTCCTCGGCGGCTTTCTTCCGGTTGCCGCCGTGCTTTGCGAGGGCCTGGAGTATAAGGTCTTCCTCGGTGCGGCGGATGGAAAGGTCGGCGGCTTCGGGCTCCGTGTGCTGAGGTTCGGCGGGGAGGGGTTCCTGCTCCTGCCATTCGGCCTCCTGGGAAAGGGGCACCGCGGGCGGAGGGGGCAGTTCACGGCGGTCCAGGCGGGCTTTCAGGGCATCCACCTCCTGCTTGAGGTCGAAGATGGCCTTGAAGATGGCCTGGCGCTCATCGGCCCCGAGTCCGGGAGCCGAAGACTCGGAAGCTCCGCTGTAAAGCACCGGGATGGGTTCTCCCTCCTCCAGGGGCATAAAGGGGCGCAGGTCGTCGGCCGAAAGCTCGATTCTCTGGACATCGGCCGATATCTTTCTGGAAAGCTGGGCGGTGAGGGCCTGGGTGAAGCCCTGCAGCTGACGGATGTTCCCGGGCCAGCGGTACTGCTCCAGCAGGCGTATGGCATCCGGACGCAGCGAGATCTTGCACATTCCGTTCACTTCGGAAAAGTCCGAGGTAAACTTGCGGAAAAGCAGGTAAATATCGCTCTTGCGGTCCCTCAGAGGGGGTATCCTTATCTGGGCGGCGCTCAGGCGGAAGTAGAGGTCCTCGCGGAAACGGCCGCGGCGCACGGCCTCGTACAGATGCACGTTGGTGGCCGCAACTATGCGCACGTCGGTGTGCTCCACCTTGTTGGAACCCACCTTGCGGAACTCGCCGCTCTGCAGCACGCGCAGCAGCAGGGCCTGGGATTCGGCCGGGAGTTCGGCTATCTCGTCCAGGAAAAGGGTGCCGCCATCGGCATCCTCGAAATAGCCCTTGCGGGTTTCGGTGGCGCCGGTGAAAGAACCTTTAACGTGGCCGAAAAGTTCGGAATTCACCAGTTCCTTGGGCACGGCGCCGCAGTTAACCACGAAGAAAGGTCCCTGCCTGCGGGCCGAATACTGGTGGATTATACGGGCCACGCTCTCCTTGCCCACGCCGCTCTCTCCCTGGATGAGCACGCTGAGCCCGGTAGGTGCGAATTTCACCGCGGTTTCCAGCGCGTCGTTCAGGGCGGGGTCGTTGCCAATTATATCGTATCTGTTTTTTAGTGCCTGTAAATCCATAGTTCCCGCAAATTTACTAATTTTTTGAAATAAATGCTTATATTTGCAGTCTATGAGAGACCAGAATGGTCTTGGCAGGACAACAAAACAATTTCACGATATGAAAAAAGTATTTTTACTTCTGAGCGTAGCAGTGCTGATGGGTGCTGCCGCATGTTCTTCCCCCGAGAAGATGGCCGCCGACGCGGAAAACGTCACCGTCTCCTGTGAACCTGCAGTTCTGGAGGTTGTAGACGGCAAGATTGCCGCCACCGTTACCGTAAATGTTCCCAAGGATTACTTCAACCCCAAGGTTATCACCGAGGTTACTCCCGTGATCGTTTACGAAGGCGGCGAGGCCGCAATGGAGCCCATCAAGTACCAGGGCGACAAAGTTAAGGACAACTACCGCGTGGTCTCCTCCGAAGGCCAGACCGTTACCGGCGAAGTCCTGTTCGACTATGTTCCCGGTATGGAGAAGTGCTATCTGGAGCTCCGCGGAAACGTACTTGCCAAAAAGAAGGTAATTCCCCTTCACAGCAAGAAGGTCGCCGACGGTGCCAACACCACCTATATGCTCGTGAAGCAGGACGGTGTTATCGGCTTCAAGGCCGATGACTACCAGAGCGTGATCACCCGCACCGCCGAAGGCCAGATCAAGTACGAGCTCAACAGCTCCGAGGTCCGTTCCTCCGAACTCAAGGGTGCTTCCGTGAAGGAATTCCAGGATGCCCTGGACCAGATCGCCCAGGACGAGCGTGCCAAGATCACCGGCACCGAGATCGTCGCCTACGCCTCCCCCGACGGAGCCGAGGCCCTGAACGACAAGCTCTCCGGCAACCGTTCCTCTTCGGCCGCCAAGGCCTGGAAGAAGGTCACCAAGGGCCACGAAGCCGCCGACCCCGCCGTGCGCAGCGCCGGTGAGGACTGGGAAGGCTTCCAGCAGCTGGTTTCCGAGTCCAACATCGAGGACAAGGACCTGATCCTCCGCGTCCTCTCGATGTACAGCGACCCCGCCGTCCGTGAGAACGAGATCAAGAATATGTCGCAGGTGTACACCGCCCTCAAGGGAGAGGTTCTCCCCGAGCTGCGCCGCGCCCGCCTCATCGCCAACGTCGAGTACCAGAACTACAGCAACGAGGAACTGGCCGAAATCTTCGCCCAGGATCCCGACGCCCTTGACGAGGAAGCCCTCCTCAGGGCAGCTGCCGTAGCCAAGGACAATGCCGAGAAGGAAAAGATCTACAAGAAGGCCGTCGACAAGTTCGACAGCAGCCGCGCCCGCTTCAACCTGGCCGTGGTTTACCTCAAGGAAGGCAAGGTTGCCGAAGCCGTGGCCCTGCTCGCCAATATGGATTCCAACGACGAGGACATCCAGAAAGCCAAGGGTGTGATCGCCCTGCGTGCCGGTGACCTCGAGACCGCCGAAAGCGCCTTCCGCAAGACCGGTGACAACGCCAACCTCGGCGTGGTTTACATCCTCACCGGACGCTACAGCGAGGCCGTTTCCACCCTCAAGGACGTCAAGGGCTGCTGCCACAACCTGGCTCTGGCCTACATACTGAACGACCAGCTGGATGCCGCTGCCGCCGCTATCCACTGCGAGTGCCCCAAGTGCGCTTATCTGAAGGCCGTCATCGCCGCCCGTCAGGGTGACGCCAAGGCCGTCAAGGACAACCTCGCAAAGGCTTACGAAGACGAGAGCCTGAAGGAGCGTGCCGCCAGCGATATCGAATTCGCCGGTTACGAGATCTAAAAACTTCCGGCCGTGAAAACCGGAATCATCACGGACATCATCTTCGGCATAGCAGTATTGCCGGGGATGATGTTCCTTTTTCCCCTGGCCGAATGGACGGCCTGGAACGGAGGGGCTGTGGCGCTGTACGTTATCTGGCTGTACGGCGTCTACGCGCTCTGCCGCCTGGTCCTGGGCCCTATGCTGCTGAAAGGCCAGAAGGGCATATGGACCGTCGCAGGAGCCCTTTTCCTGCTTATGGCGCTCACCTTCCTTATGTCGCTCACCCGCGTGGATTTCCCGCGCAGCCCCGACTCAATACCCGGGCGTATCCAGCCCCACGTAAGAGCTATGTGGGTGCTGCTTCTGGCCGATTGTTCCTTCGCCCTTGTCTATGGGGCCTGCCGCGCCAGGATCAAGCAGCTGAGCGCCCGGCTTCAGGAGCACCGCACGGAGCTTGACACTCTGAGCGCCGTGGGAAAACGCAGCTTCGAGGCCGTGGGAGAGGGGGAAATAGTCCTCGGTTCCGGCTACAGCGCAGTTCCGCTGCCGCTCTCGTCGGTGCAGTACATAGAGTCGCGGAACAATTACGTATGCATACATCGCGACCATCAGGAAGACCTGGTGACGCAGATGAGTATGAAAAAGATAATGGAACTGCTGCCGCAGGGCAAATTCCTGCGCATACACCGTTCCTACATAGTCCCCGTGTGGAGAATCGCCTCCCGCAACCTGAGCCGGGTGCAGCTGATCGGCCTGGACCAGCCCCTGCCGGTGGGACGCGCCTATAAGGACAATCTCAAATGAAACAGGACTTCTTCGGACGCCGCAGCACCAGCTGGTGGGTAGTGGCCCTGGCTATGATAGGCTCCTGTATGTCGGGAGTCTCCTTCGTGTCGGTGCCGGGGATGGTCGCAGGCGTGGGCTTCGGCTACCTGCAGATGTGCATCGGCTTTTTCCTGGGCTACCTCCTGATTGCCTTCGTGCTTATGCCGCTGTACTTCCGCCTGGACGTGGTATCGGTGTACGAGTATCTGGAACGCCGTTTCGGAGTCAGCTCCCACCGCTGCGGAGCCTGGTTTTTCTTTGTTTCCAAGATACTCGGGGCGGCCGTGAGGCTCTTCCTGCTCTGCGCCACGCTGCAGCTCCTGCTGCTGGACTCCCTGGGTGTTCCCTTCCCGGTTACGGTTTTGGTCTGCGTCCTGCTCCTGTGGCTTTACACTTTCAAGGGCGGGGTGCGTTCCGTAATCTGGGTGGACCTTGTGAAGACTTTCTGTATGCTCGGCACCGCCGGGGCCTGCCTGTATCTGATCGGCCGCGAAGCCGGTGACTTTGACTGGAGTATGGCCAGGGTGTTCTATTTTGACGATTTCCGCCATCCCCAGTTCTTCCCCAAGCAGGTACTGGGCGGTATGCTCACCGTACTTGCAATGACCGGACTGGACCAGGATATGATGCAGCGCACCCTCGCCTGCCGCAATGTCCGGGATTCGCAGAAGAACCTGGTGGTCTCCAGCATCCTGCAGACCGTGGTTATAGCCCTTTTCCTCATCCTCGGGGTACGGCTTTACCAGTTCGCCGCCCTCCACGGCATCGACGCCTCCGGCGACGCCCTCTTCCCCGCCGTGGCCTGGTCGGGGCTGCTTCCGCCAGTGGTGGGAGGGCTCTTCATAGTGGGCCTGGTATCGGCCGGTTTCCCTGCCGGCGGCAGCGCCCTCACCGCACTTACCACCTCCTTTACGGTGGATATCCTCGGAAAGGCCGATAACCCCCGCGTCCGCAGCCTGGTGCACGCCGGTATGGCCGTGCTTCTGGGGGCCTGCATCCTGGTTTTCGGTGCGCTCAACACCACCAGCACCATCGACGCCGTATATCGCCTGGCCAGTTATACCTACGGGCCTCTGCTGGGGCTTTTCGCCTTCGGCATCCTCTGCCGCGCCAAACTTCGCGACGCCTGGGTACCGGTCGTCTGCATCGCCGCACCGCTGCTTTGCCTGCTGCTGGACCTCAACTCCGAGGCCTGGTTCGGCGGATATCACTTCTCCTACGAAATCCTGCTCCTGAATGCGGTATTTACCGCCCTGGGGCTCTGTTGCCTTATTAAGAAATGAAACGGATCTTAACCCTCCTTGCCCTTCTGGCCCTTAGCGCCGGGCTGGACTTCGAGGCCCGCGCCCAGGAAATCCCCGACAGCGTAAGGACGGCGTCTGCCGACACCCTTGCATCGGCCCCCTCCGACAGTATTGCCCCTCCGGTGATGCGCCGTCCTCCCGCAGTACCCCTGGATCCCATCCAGGCCAGTTCCATCGCACAGGTACGCCTGCTCATACGCTCCGGCGAATACTCCGGCCTCACCTGGGCCGGCGGATCCCAGTATGCCGTGGTCCACGACAAGGGCAACAGCGGCGGAATCTATTCCTTCGTGGTGTACACCGACTCCACCGGGATCCCCAGTTCAGTGCTCGCATACGAACTGGAAGCCGGCCGTAACAGCAAAGAAAGCTCGCTGGACAACGAAGATGTGGTGTACGTACCTTCACGCCGCTCCCTCTTCGTGGTTTCCGAGGCCCAGCAGAGCATCCGGGAATACGACCTCTTCGGCAAGCCCACCGGGGCGCAGCTGGAGGTTCCATCGGCCTTTGCAAAAGGAAGCATCGTTTCGGGGCACGGCTTCGAGTCCCTCGCCTACAACGAAAGCACAGGCCTTTTCTGGACTACCACCGAGGCTCCGCTCAAAGGCGAGGAGTTCCATCGGCTCCAGAGTTTCCGGGCCGATTCCCTCCTCCCCGCCGCCCAGTTCCTCTATGAGCCCTCACCCGCCGAAGTCCCAGCCGAAAAGACCAAGAAAGCCAAGGCCTACGTGAAGGGCCTGTCGGCTATGACGGCGCTTGACGACGGCCGCCTGATAGTGATGGAACGCGAGCTGTACGTACCCAGCGGCCGCATTACCGAGATGTTCACCGGCGCCTTCAGCAAGACAAGCCTCTACGAGGTGGACCCCTCCCGCAGCAGCGGCGAGCTCCTGGAAAAGAGGGAACTGCTGACTTTTTACACCACCGCCCTGAACCTTGCCAACTTCGAAGGTATGTGCCTTGGACCCACACTTGCCGATGGCAGCCGCCTCCTGCTCCTGATTGCCGATTCCCAGGGCGGAATGAACGGGCTTGTGGGCGAATACCTTAAATTTATAAAGCTTCGGCTTTAGTTTTTTTGCGCATTTGCCAATTTTTCGTATCTTTGCAGTCCCGTCCGATTTTGACGGGGTTTCAGACTCTAAGTCCGGAGGGGTGGGTGAGTGGCTGAAACCAGCAGTTTGCTAAACTGCCGTACGGGTTATTCTGTACCACGAGTTCGAATCTCGTCCCCTCCGCAAAGCCTTGATTAACAGCCGGTTGCGCAAGCAACTGGCTGTTTTTGTGTGACCGGCCGTTGCAAGCTTGCTTGCATAAGGACGGTCATACAGAAACAGCCAAAAGGTCCGCAGGACCTAGGCTGTTAATCAAAGCTTTGCACGGACCCCCCGGGAGGGCAAGAGATGCCGGAGGGCGCCAGCCCGACGGAATCTCGTTCTCGCCGGGGGCAAAAACAGCCCCCTCCGCCCCCGACAAGGCAAAATAACACGCGCCGGGGGCAAAAACAGCCCCCTCCGCCCC
>JAGCYC010000056.1 GCA_017961015.1 Bacteroidales bacterium
AACTATTACAAGGCGAATAAGCCTGAAGAGGTGGCCTACGTAATAGCAGAGTTGACAAGCGGATGCAGGACATCCGCAACGTATTGAGATAATGAACTTGAAAATAGACTCAGAACTGTAAAGAAAATTCAGGACGGGTCATTCCTGCGCCAGCAGGGACGCAGGAAACGGTGGGAGGGGCCGGAGTGGAGCGAAGCGGAACGGAGTCCCCCCGGCACCACATAGTCCCAATCTATTCCCGTCTGTCAAACCTTCGCACCGGATTCGCCTTGTACTGCCGCAGGTGCCCAGTGCTTTTGCCGCGTTGACACGAAAACGCCATTCCACAGCCCTCCAGCTGTCAACGCGGCAACGATTTCGGCCAAAAGCGCCCTTTTCGTGACCGCGTTGACACGAAATCGCCATTCTATGGCCCTTCAGCTGTCAACGCGGCCAGCAGTCTGGTGGCCGCCCGGATAAGTTGCCTTGGTGCTGCCAGATAAGCACCCTGGGTGAGCAGCCTGGGAGCTGCCAAGATAATAAAAAACGCTAACGAACGTTAAAAAACAGTACAATCTTACATTTTGCAATATAAATCAGCACAATACTCTTTATATTGCATCCATGAAGAACTCTTACCATATCTGTTTCACCTCGCACGACGAAGTGATGTTCCGTGACAAACGGGATCACGATATGTTCATAAACCTGATGGCACTCAGGGCATACTCGTCCCGGGCAGCGATCTTGGCAGATGCCGAGATGTCCACACATGTTCACTTGAATATCGTTTCTGGCGAGCCGTTGGAATTTGCCGCCCGGCTCAGGATGTCGTACACCAAGTACTTCAACAAAAAATACGGACGAAAGGGACGTTTCGGGCAGAAATATACTTTTATACTCTCGGTCGAAGGTTTCTACCACCAGATGGTAATGATGAACTACATCCTTCGTAACGGGCTGCATCACGGGGCGGCATCCAATGCATTCGGATACGATTACTGCTCGGCTCGGGAACTGTTTAGGAATGATATCGGCTTTTCCGTGGACTCTCCGGCAATAATGAACCGGCAGGATATCCTCACATTCATACCCAGGCATACGGAATTCCCGGACCACTACCTGATGAACGGGGACGGCGTATTTGTCCGAAACTGTTTCATGGAGTTGAAACTTGCTGAGCAGTACTACGGCACTCCCCGAAACTATCTGTACCAGATGAACAGGCTCACTGACGAATCTTGGGTGCAGGCGCAGCAGAAGGATCAAACAGGAGAGCCTATAACCCTTGAACGTTTGGAGCCTGCAGGTAAGGCCGATGTAGAACAGATGCTCAGAAATGAATCGGCTCGAAGCTTTGGAAAGAACAAGTGGCAGGACCTGGATGTATGCAATCTTATAGACAGCGATCTTTGCAAACCATTTGGTGTTGAATCCGCCTATGGTCTTACGGATTCACAGCGTCAAAGGCTCGCCCGTCTGCTTGCGAACGAATTTCACCTGCCCCAAGCGCAAATATGCCGATGTCTGCCTGGGACGTGGCCGCGTTGACACAAAATCGCCATTCCACAGCCCTCCAGCTGTCAACGCGGCAACGATTTCGGCCAAAAGCGCCATTTTCGCGGCCGCGTTGACACGAAATCGCCATTCCACGGCCCTCTGTGTGTCAACGCGGCAAAGACGAAAGCCCCGCCGTTAATATAGGGCAGGGGCTTTCGTCTAGGGCCGGGAGCCGGCGAGGCTGGAATGGAACAAACTCAGCCGGCCGCGCAGTTGCTACGGCATTTTGGAGTCCGAAGTCCTTTCGGCTGCTTCCTGAAGTTCGGAAGGAACGTTCGCAAAGAAGTTGAAGCCGCTCCGCTCTTCCACTGCGTCAATGGTCGTCAGGGCCTCGCTGTACTTCATCCCACTGTGGGATACGTTGGTAAACAGGTAGGCGCTGCCCTTGGCTGCGGTCATAGTGCCGGAAGTGTTGAAGGAGCAGTACATAAGCAGTTTGTAGAAGTGGCTCGGGACGGGTACTCCGCCTATGGTGTAGTTGTCCTCGTACAGCACTCCCACAACCACGTAGAGCGTATCGCGACCGGTGGGGGCATAGCCTTTCACCGCATTTTCCAGAGTGTTCCAGACAGCCCCGTTAAAGCCGTTCTGCTCTTGCAGGGCCTGGTTGGTGTTATAGAAAGTCTGCTTGTTGGCATCGTCTGTGGTCTGGCGGTAGTTGGAGGCCACAAAGTGTCCACGGGAATAACCGCTGCCGGAGCTTTCCTGCTGCCAGCCGGAAGGGATGCCGGGGTCGTCGTGCCAGTTGCCGGTGCGTCCGACTCCATTGTCGGGATATGCGCTGTTGTGCATCACGAAAGCACTCCACAGCGGAGCCTTCTTGGTCTTGTCCACCAGGCAGGTATAGTTGCGCCAGGTCTTGCCGCCGTAAGGATAGGTGTGAGTTACCACCATCTGGTTGGAGTTGGTGGTGTTGTAATTGTACCACTTGGTGTTTCCGTAAGTCTCATTCCCGGAACCGCTTGCAGCCGAGGTGTTGGCCAGGGCGATGGCAGGCATCTCGTAGCAGCCCAGGTACTGCAGTCCGCTGGGACCGGGGGTAGGAGGGGTTACGGAGCCGGTAGTGGTGAAGCTTAGCACGGAGCCCCTTACGTCCACATAAGTGTTGGTGTTGGGATTGAGCACGGTCAGGTAGGCCTGGTACCAGTAGGTGGTGGAAGGCTGCAGGGAAGACAGTACGGCGCTGAAGCTGCCCGAAGTGCCGGTGGTGCTGGAAAGCCCTGCCTGCTGGGTAAGGGCCGATGCCGAAGTGCCCCAGAAGAAGCCCCTGTCATAGATAGTGGTGTTGGCTCCGTCGAAACTTCCGGCTACGGTTGCCGAGGTATTGGAAATGGCCGTGGCCGATCCAGTGGTGACAGTCGCCGTAATCACGACCACCGGAGGATCTACAGGAGGATCCGGCGGAGTAGGGGGATCAACCGGAGTGGAGCCGCTGCCTGCGGCCTGTTTCACGCTTACGATATACGTTACGGGCTCGCTGTCCATCTGCGTAATCTTGAACGTGATATCGGCCGAACGTGCCTGCGAGCTGCTATTTGCCGCAGCGGTAACGCTGAGCACGGTTTTGCCGCCGCTGGCCGATGTACGGTTCATCCTGAGCCAGCTGCCCTCCTGCCGTATTTCGCTGGTCCAGTAGGCCGAAGCGTTCACGGTAAGAGACTTGCTGCCGCCGTCGGCGGTGAACTCGATGCTGCCGGGCGTTGTGGACAGGGTGTGACGTTTTACACCTGGAGTATACTTTCCGACTTCGTCATAAGTGCCCGGAGCGGCCTCGGGTATACAGGATGCAAAGGCGATGGCTGCAGCCAGGCCGGCAAATATGGTAAAGAACTTTTTCATAGGCTAATACTTGTTCAAAGGACGTCCCGAAGTCATCATATGGACTTTGCGCCTAACTTCGTCCAGCACTAGCGAGTGGGCTATGCGCTCGGCCGTCTGCTTTTCGTCGGGTTCGGCGGCGACGAGGGCATCGGCGTGCTTGTGGGCCGATGTGAGCACCAGGTCTATCAGGTCCGCAATCACGACCATATCCTTGCACTCGAAGCCGCGCGAGGTAATCGCAGGGGTTCCGATTCTCAGGCCGGAAGTTGCGAAAGGCGAACGCGAGTCAAAGGGGACCATATTCTTGTTCACGGTGATATCGGCCCGGACCAGCTCCTTTTCGGCCAGGCGGCCGGTGAGATTCGGGAACTTGGTCCTGAGGTCGATGAGCATAAGATGGTTGTCGGTACCGCCGGAGATAATCTTGTAGCCCTTGCCGATAAAGGCGTCGCACAGGGCCGCCGCATTCTTCACGACCTGCTCCTGATACTGGCGGTACTCCGGCTGGGCAGCCTCGTAGAAGGCCACTGCCTTGGCGGCGATAACGTGCTCCAGGGGGCCTCCCTGTACTCCGGGGAATACGCTGGAATCCAGGATGGCGCTCATCTTCTTTATCTCGCCCTTGGGGGTGGTGATGCCCCAGGGATTGTCGAAGTCCTTGCCCATCAGGATGACGCCTCCGCGGGGGCCGCGCAGGGTCTTATGGGTGGTGGAGGTGACTATGTGGGCATATTTCACGGGGTTCTTAAGGAGCCCGGCGGCGATGAGGCCGGCCGTATGTGCCATATCTATCCACAGCAGGGCGCCTACCTTATCGGCAATGGCCCTCATCCTTTCGTAGTCCCATTCGCGGGAATAGGCCGATGCTCCGCCGATAATAAGCTTGGGACGGCATTCCAGGGCCTTGCGCTCCATCTGGTCGTAATCCACGAGGCCGGTTTCGGGATTGAGGCCGTAGGCGACGGGCTTGTACAGGATACCAGAGGCATTGACTGGGGAACCGTGGGTGAGGTGGCCGCCCATCGAGAGGTCCAGACCCATAAAAACGTCGCCGGGCTTGAGTACGGCCATAGTCACGGCCATATTGGCCTGGGCGCCGCTGTGAGGCTGCACATTGGCATATTCGGCATCGTAGAGGGCTTTCAGGCGGTCTATGGCCAGCTGCTCTATCTGGTCCACCACCTCGCAGCCGCCGTAGTAGCGCCTGCGGGGGTAGCCCTCGGCATATTTGTTGGTGCAGACCGAACCCATCGCTTCAAGCACCTGGGCCGATACATAATTCTCGGAGGCAATCAGCTCCAGCCCGGAAGACTGGCGTTCCTGCTCCTTCTTTATAAGGTCGAAGACCTGAAGATCGGACTTCATCGCTCGTTATTGTTTTAGCTTATTCTTTACAAAGATAAGCTTTTTTTTTATCTTTGTGATATGGATGCACACAAAGCAGTCAGGACCGACCGGAAACTTCTCAATATAGAGCTGGGCCGTATGACGCCGGAGCAGTACCGCAGCCGCGAGGAGCGCGGCCTGGTGCTGGTTCTGGACAATGTCCGCAGCGCCCACAATACCGGATCGGCCTTCAGGACTGCCGATGCCTTCGGCGTGGACAGGATCTACCTGGGCGGCATCACCCCTGCACCCCCATCCCCGGAACTTCACAAGGTAGCCCTCGGCGCCGAGGAAAGCGTCCCCTCCGAAAGGGCGGCCGATGTCCTTTCGCTCGTGCACTCCCTCAGGGAACAGGGTTATGTCTGCGTGGCAGTGGAGCAGACCGTGAACTCCGTTTCGCTATCGGCCTTCAATCCTGTCCCCGGCGCGCGCTATGCCCTGGTCTTCGGCAACGAGGTGGAGGGCGTATCCCAGGATGTGGTAAACGCCTGCGATTTTTCCCTGGAGATTCCCCAGCAGGGCACCAAGCATTCCCTGAATGTGTCGGTGAGCGTGGGCGTAGTCCTTTGGCACATAGTTAATAAATTATAATCAGTATGGTACGAGTTAAACCTTTTGCGGCCATAAGGCCTCCCAAAGATATTGTAACCGAGGTTGCCGCTCCGCCCTATGACGTCCTCAATTCCGAGGAAGCCTTCAGGATGGCAGGCCCCAAGAGCCTTCTTCACATCACCCGTCCGGAGATAGATTTCTCCCCCCTGGCCGGTGAGCACGAACCCCGCGTCTACGACAAGGCCGTGGAAAACTTCAAGGAGTGGAAACGCAAGGGCTACCTTGTGCAGGACCCCAAGCCTATGTACTACGTCTATGCCCAAACGATGGGCAGCCGCACCCAGTACGGCCTGGTCCTGTGCGCCCACACCGACGACTATGCCTCCGGTATAATCAAGAAGCACGAGCTCACCCGCAAGGACAAGGAAGACGACCGTATGGTCCACGTGAACATCCAGAACGCCAACATCGAGCCCGTATTCTTTGCCTACAGGGACAATCCCTCACTCGCGGCCATAGTGTCCGGTGTGGTCGCAGGAGAGCCCGAGTACAGTTTCACCGACGAGAACGGCTTCATCCACAGCTTCTGGGTAGTGTCCGACGACGCCCTGATAAGCCGCATAACTCAGATATTCACCACCGAGGTCCAGGCCTTCTATGTTGCCGATGGCCATCACCGCACCGCCGCCGCAGCCCGCGTGGGCGCCGAGCGCCGCGCCGCAGACCCCGCCCCTTCACCTGAAAAGGAATACAACTGGTTTATGGCGGTATGCTTCCCCCAGAGCCAGCTCGCCATCATAGACTACAACCGCGTGGTACGCGACCTCAACGGCTACAGCGCCGAAGGCCTGCTGAAGGCCCTGGAAGAGGATTTCGAAGTGGCTCCCGCACCTGCAGCCAATCCGGCTCCAAAGGGACTTCACAATTTCTCGATGTACCTGGGCGGAAAGTGGTACAGCCTTACCGCCCGCGAAGGCCGGTACGACGACTCCGACCCCATCGGCGTGCTGGACGTAACCGTCCTGAGCCGTCTTGTTCTGGATAAACTTCTGGGAATCAAGGATCTGCGCACCGACAAGCGGATAGACTTCGTGGGCGGTATCCGCGGGCTCGGAGAGCTTTCCCGCCGCGTGGATTCGGGCGAAATGGCCGTTGCCTTTGCCCTGTATCCGGTTTCGATGGAGCAGCTCATCCGCATCGCCGACGCCGGTATGATAATGCCTCCCAAGACCACCTGGTTCGAGCCCAAGCTCCGCTCCGGCCTGGCCATCCACAGCCTGCTTTAGCACTGCGAATCCTGTGCGTTGGCTTGTCAGCCGATGAAAATTGGTTTTTCGGAGCAACTGCACCGAAAAATAATTTTCAGCGGCGGGTGGGTGATGGATTCGCCGACCCTTCGCCGGCCCTTCGACAGGCTCAGGGACCGAGATGCCCGGTCGGAGCCGGGGCTGCACCTAGTCTAGGTGTGTAAACTACCCCTTCTGTTGTTTGCAGCTCGAGCGTTGCTGAGGATAATGCCTATGCAGCCGCGTCAAAGCGTTGCAGCATGGTCGTTCCCTTGATTGCAATACAGACCGGCGTAAAGGGCTATTTGGGTATCTTCGACAATAACAGTGAAGATGAATGGACGGTTGGCGTTGAACACAAACGGCTCGGGGACAGGTTCCGATTCCGGGTCTAAAGAATTGGCGATATCGGACATCATGCTCCGGCTGGTGCCTTTCATTCCTGTTTCGTCAAGGGTGAAATCGCAGTTCTGGACAATTCCCAGAATGCCGATGTTTCCTTCCAGCTTTGGCGAAAGCTGTTTTTCTACAATTTCGGAAAGCGTACTGCTGAATGATGAAAGAGGAACGCCGGCGGATAATGATATTTTAGGGATGGATATTCTAACCATCCTGTCCTGCTTCCAAGTTCCTTTAATGTTTTCCTTTTCCAACTTTTCCAAGAGTGTGGGGATATCAGTTCCAGAATGCGGCAAGACAGCTATTAAGGAGAACTTTGCATTGTCTCCGACAGGAAGTTTGATTGCATCATACAATTCGTTCTGCATGTATCTTGCTAAGAAATCGGCATGCATCATGGGAAGTGACACCGATTTGTCAGGTGTGCCCCAAAAAGAAGCATTACTTGTCTGTTTAGGATTAAACGCGTATTTGAGCGGCGCCTCAAAATAGAACGATGACGAGACAAGCACGGTACCCTCTATAATAACGGGTTCGGAAATGCGGCCTCCGGTGTGTGTATACACCCATTTGCTGGCGGCCGAAGCAAACTCCTTGGAGTGGGTCCCCTCCGCAACAAGTGCACTATAGTATGTTTCCCACACCTCACGCGAGGAATCGGGGAACAGAGGTGAGGGAGAGTCGGCCGATAATGCAAGATTTGCAAAAGAGACCTCCGTGCCAAGGTCCAGAGCCGGCATTGAACTCATCAACGACCCGACTCCCCTGTGGATATCATCTATCGGCATCCCTTGAATGCCCAATTCTTCCTTCATGGCGTCGATGTAATCTCCTCCGGCAAGTTCCGCGACCATCGGCAGCAAAATTGTGTATCCCAGAGGGGAAACAAGATGAGAACGATTCGGCACAAGCCGATGCATCTCCCGGAGGGCCTTGAATGAATATGAAGAAGAGCATTCGAATGCAGTCTGCTGAGATCTGGTAATCGGCAGGGAACTAATACTGCTGGACGGTTTTACCTCCGGACGCACGGATGATCGCAGTTCAAACGTTTGGACATCTCCGCCTTTGTTTGAGCAGGCGAAACTCAATAATGCCACGATGGCTAATGAAAATAATCTGTTCATGGTGGTTCGTTTTATAAATCAACCGTGGTATGGCGTAAAGAATATATCATTAGATAGCGCAATTGCCATCTCTTCTTCTGAAGATGTGTTTTCGCTATTATGGCTAAACTTTGAGATGGGAATTATGGGGACAATTTTTGAGCAAGAGAGTATCAACAGTGAAAGTAGTGGCAGTTTTTTCACAAATGGTTGTTAGCGTTTTTGCAAATATATACATTTCTTTTCAAAACGCAAAAGTTGTTCATTTTTAGTTCATTAACCACAAGAGATCTTTTCGTGTCGACGAGGCAAAACCCTGTGGCGAACGGCAGCGAAGCAGTCCTTTGCGGCAGTGCGAGGCGAATCCTGCGCGTTGGCTTGCCAGTCCGATGAAAATTGGTTTTTCGGAGCAGCCGCACCGAAAAATAATTTTCAGCGGCGGGTGGGTGATGGATTCGCCGGCCCTTCGACAGGCTCAGGGACCGAGATTCCCGATCAGGTCGGGAATGACAAAGGGCCGGGCATGACAGAAAGGTCGGAGCCGGGTATGACGTAAGCGGCGGGTGGGTGATAGATTCGCCGGCCCTTCGACAGGCTCAGGGACCGGGAATAAGTATGTGACTCGGATTTAGCCTATTACGGCGCCGTTAGTAACAGTCTCCTGCGGAGTGATAAAGCGCATGCTTCCGTCACCCTGCTTTGCCATAAGTATCATTCCCTTTGACTCGATTCCCCGGATGACGCGGGGTGCGAGGTTGGCAAGGATACAGATCTGCTTGCCTATCATATCCTCGGGGCTGTAGTACTGGGCAATGCCCGATACTATGGTGCGCTTGTCTATTCCGGTGTCGATAGTGAGCTTCAGGAGCTTGTCGGTCTTGGGAACCCTTTCGGCCTCCAGAACCGTCGCCGTGCGTATATCCATGGCGCCGAACTGCTCGAAAGTCACTTCTTCCTTCTGCGGCTCCACGTGCGCGGCGGCTTCGGCGGCGGCAGCAGCTGCCGCGGCGGCCTCGCGGGCGGCGCGGATAGCCTCAAGCCTTGCAAGCTGGGCGTCTATCACGCTGTCCTCAATCTTCTGGAACAGCAGGACGGCTTCTCCGAGCTCGTGCCCGGAGGGCAGGAGTTCGCGGCTGCCCAGCATATTCCAGCGGAGCACCAGGCCATCGGCCTCAAGGGGCTTGCCGTAAGGACGGGTGTGAAGGGCCTTGCCTTCTCCATCGCGGAAGAAATTCTCGCTTGGGGCGCCTTCGCCGGCACGGTGGTCGCTTCCGGCATCAACGCCCACGCGCAGGATTCCGCGCAGCTTTTCGGCGCTGAAGGGAGTGAAGGGCTCGAAGGCTATGGCCAGGTCCGCGCACAGCTGCAGGCAGGTGTACAGGACGCTGCCGCAGCGCTCCATATCGGTCTTGGCAAGTTTCCAGGGCTCCATATCGGAGATGTACTTGTTGCCTATGCGGGCCATATTCATAGCTTCCTTGAGTGCCTCGCGGAAGTGATAGCCTTCGATGTATTTCTCCAGGGCCTCGCGGCAGGGCTTGACTGCGTCCAGAGTCTCGCGGTCGATGTCCTCCATCTTCACGGGCTCGGGTACGCGGCCGCCGAAATACTTCTGGGTAAGGACCACGGCGCGGTTCACGAAGTTTCCGAACACCGCGACCAGTTCCGAATTGTTCCGGCTCTGGAAATCCTTCCAGGAGAAATCGTTGTCCTTGGTCTCGGGGGCGTTGGCCGTAAGCACATAGCGCAGCACGTCCTCCTGTCCGGGGAACTGCTGCTCATATTCGTGAGCCCAGACGGCCCAGCCCCTGGAAGTGGAGATCTTGTCGCCTTCCAGGTTCAGGAACTCGTTTGAAGGTACATTGTCCGGAAGGATGTAGTCCCCGTAGGCCTTGAGCATTGAAGGGAAGACTATGCAGTGGAATACGATATTGTCCTTGCCGATGAAATGCACCAGGCGGGTGTCGCCGTCCTTCCACCATTTTTCCCAGCTCTGGGGCAGGAGCTCCTTCGTGTTGGAAATATAGCCGATGGGCGCGTCGAACCATACGTAGAGCACCTTTCCCTTGGCGCCTTCCACCGGAACGGGTACGCCCCAGTCCAGGTCGCGCGAAACGGCGCGGGGCTGCAGGCCGCCGTCCAGCCAGCTCTTGCACTGGCCGTAGACATTGGTCTTCCACTCCTTGTGACCTTCCAGTATCCATTCACGGAGCCAGGGCTCGTATTTGTCCAGGGGCAGGTACCAGTGGGAGGTCTTCACCTTCTTGGGAGTGGCTCCGGAAAGGGCGCTGCGGGGGTCTATTAGTTCCTCGGGGCTCAGAGTGGAGCCGCATTTTTCGCACTGGTCGCCATAGGCGTTGGGATTGCCGCATTTGGGGCAGGTGCCGATGATGTAGCGGTCGGCCAGGAAGGTGCCGCTGGCTTCGTCGTAGAACTGCTCGCTCTCGCGGGTTATGAACTTGCCCTCGTCATAGAGTTTGCGGAAAAAGGCCGATGCATTCTCCTCGTGAACCTTGGAAGTGGTGCGGGAGTATATGTCAAAGTTGATTCCCAGGCCGCTGAAAGCGTCCTTCATCACCTTGTGGTAGCGGTCCACGATATCCTGGGGACTCACCCCTTCCTTGCGGGCCTTGATGGTAATGGGAACGCCGTGCTCGTCCGAGCCGCAGATGAAGACCACGTCCTCGCCGCGCATTCGCAGGTACCTTACGAAAATGTCCGAAGGCAGGTAGGCACCGGCAAGATGGCCGATATGGACGGGCCCGTTGGCGTAGGGCAGGGCCGCGGTTACGAGGGTTCTTTTGTGACTGCTCATTTTTTCAATCTTCCAAGTTTTATATTCACGGTCTTTATCATATCGTTGATGCGCGACAGCCGCTTCATATCTTCTACCGTCTGCTCCGGGGAAAGATCCTGCGTGAGGCGGTCCAGAAGCTGTTTCTGCTGCAGGCGCAGCCGGCTGTCGTGGTAGGCCAGGATGGCCTTGGGGACAAAGGTGACCAGCCAGGAGTCCCGGGTGGTGAGGGCGTCGGAGAAGTTGTGTACCGTCAAAGTGTACTTGTTTTCGCACAGATCGGCCGCGACTGCGGCTACCGCACGGTTCTCCCCGTTCAGCAAGGCAAGCACTATCTCCTCCTGCGTCTTCCCCATATCATAGAGTTCGAAGTAGGCCTGGTAGGTGGCTTCGTAGGCGGGATCGGCAAAGTGGATGTCGTCGTCGGCAAGGGCTGCATCTATGAATTCGGCCACGGTCTGTTCCTGCCCGGGGGCGTAGAAGTCGGAGTCGGATTCGAAGTGCAGCAGGGAACGTCCGTCCTGCAGGATAAAGCCCAGAAGCTCCCTCTCGCTGCCGTCCAGCATAGATTTTTCCTGACGGGCCGCCCGGCTTTCCTCCCGGCTGGGAGCCGTTTCGGGGGCGGGGGCGGGGGCCGCAAGGGCGTGGCTGTCGGCAAAATTCTCCCTTGGGGCGCTGTGCCTTTCCCTGGCGTTCTTTTCGCGGGTGGCGCGTACCCTGTCCTGGATGATATCGGCCTCTATCCCGAAGCGGCGGGCTACCGTGTCCACATAGACCTGGCGCTTGATGGCGTCGGGGATGTCGGCTACGGTATCGGCAATCTCGTTTATTAGCTGGGCCTTCTTGAGGGGGTCGTCGCCGGCTTCGGAGAGCAGGAGGTCCGTTTTGAAGGCTATTCCGTCCTGCTCGTGGGCGGCTACGAACTCCCGGATTTCCTCTACCGTATGCTTGCGGGCGTAGGAGTCGGGGTCGTCGCCGTCGGGGAGGAAGACCACGCGGGGATTCATTCCTTCCTTCAGTATCATCCCGATGGCCCTTATCGCGGCGTGGAGGCCGGCGCTGTCACCGTCGTACATTATGGTGATGTTCTGGGTGAAGCGCTTGATTATGCGTATCTGGTCCTCGGTGAGGGAAGTGCCGCTGGAGGCCACGCAGTTAAGGATTCCGGCCTGGTGCATGGACAGCACGTCCAGATAGCCTTCCAGGAGGAAGCAGCGGTCCTGCCTGGCAATCTCGTTCTTGGCGAACCAGATGCCGTAAAGCGAACGGGATTTCACGTAAATCTCCGATTCCTTGGAGTTTACGTATTTTGCTATCTTGTCCGTCTTGCCGCTCAGCAGGGTTCTTCCGCCGAAGGCTATAACACGGCCGCTCACTGAATGGACGGGGAAGATCACCCTGTCGTAAAAGCGGTCGTGGAGGGTTTCGTCGTTTTCCTCCCACTTGGTGCAAAGGCCTGTGTCCAGCAGGTATTCGTCCTTGTAGCCGGCCTCCTTGGCCGCTTTCGCAAGGGCATCCCTTGAGGTGGGAGCCCAGCCAAGGCCGTATTTCTCTATGGTCTCGTCCAGCAGGCCGCGGGAACGGAAATACTGGTATCCCACAGCCCGGCCCTCGCCGCTCTTGAGCTGCTCCTTGAAAAAGCCGAAGGCGAATTCAGAGGCGGCCATCAGGCTCTCACCCCTCTGTCGGGCGGCAATCTGTTCGGCCGTCTCTTCCTCTTCCTTCACCTCGATGTTGTACTTTTTGGCAAGGTAGCGGAGCGCCTCGGGATAGGTGAGGTGCTCGTAGTCCATCACGAAACCCACGGCGCTTCCGGCCTTTCCGCAGCCGAAGCATTTGTAGATTCCGCGCGAGGGGGTTACGTGGAAGGAGGGCGTCTTTTCATTGTGGAATGGACAGCAGGCCACAAAGCTGGATCCGGCGCGCTTCAGGGAAACGAAGTCGCCCACCACCTCTTCTATACGGGCGGTCTCCAGTATAAGGTCTACTGTCTCTTTCGGAATCATTCTTTCTCGAAATCCACTTCCTTGGCGTCACTCAGGTCGGTGATCTTTATCTTTCCCTGCTGTGGGGCCTCCTCCTGGGCGGGAGCAGAGCCGGTCTCCTGCTTCTCAAGCTGTTTCTGCAGCTTCAGGATGCGGGCGTTCAGGAAAAGATTCCAACCGTACCAACCCAGGGCAGGGAAACCGATTATAATGCCGAGGAAACCTCCGCGGGTTATAAGCAGCAGGGCGAGGGCCATAAAAGCGAGGTCCTTCACTATCTGCCATCCGGGTTTGGAACTGCCAAGGGTAAACATATTCAATTGTGCCATATTGTCATAAAGTTTGCAAATATACGAAGATTTTCAGTGGTCCCGTCTATTCGCAAACCTTATGCCTTAGAACTTATTGAGCTGGAAACGGCAGTCTCCGCTCTCGAAAAATGCTGCAATCTGGCGTGCGGCTGCCAATCCGGCATTCACATTGGCTTCGGCAGTCTGGGCGCCCATCTTCTTGGGAGTCGCAAATACCCGGGTACCGCAGGCCTCCTGCATTTCGGCATAATTGTCGGGCATTACGTCGGTCACGTATTTGAGGTCCTCCCTTTCCTTTAGGATTTCCAGAAGACCGGGCTCGTCAATCACTTCCTTGCGGGCGGTGTTTACCAGAGTGGCTCCCTTGGGCATTTTTTCCACCAGGGACCGGCCGATGCTGCCGATAGTCGAAGGCAGGGCGGGGATGTGCAGCGAGAGGTAGTCGGAACTGCTGTAGAGCTGTTCCAGCGAATGTACGGGAGTGGCGCCGCCTTCCTGGATCTGCTCGTCCTTCAGGAAGGGGTCGAAGGCCAGGACCTTCATACCGAGGGCCTTGGCTTTGCCGCCAACCAGGCGTCCTACGTGGCCGAAGGCCTGCAGGCCCAGGGTCTTTCCTTCAAGCTCTGAGCCGCTCACCGGGGTAAACTGCGTCCTTGCCATAAAAATCATAAGGCCGATGGCAAGTTCGGCCACGGCGTTGGCGTTCTGCCCGGGGGTGTTCATAGCCACCACCTTATGGGCCGATGCGGCCTCCAGGTCGATATTGTCGTAGCCTGCGCCGGCCCTCACCACAATCTTGAGGGAGGGGGCTGCATCCAGCACGGCGGCGGTGACTTTGTCGGAGCGCACTATCATCGCATCGGCATCGGCCGCTGCAGCCTTGAGCTCTTCCTCGCCGGGGTACTTTTCAAGCTTCACCAGGGTATGCCCGGCCTTTGTGAGTATTTCCTCTATGCCCTTGACCGCCTGCGGTGCAAAAGGCTTCTGTGTGGCAAGTAATACTTTCATAATCAAACAAGTATTATCCATTAATCCTTTCGAATTCCTTCATGCAGTCCACCAGGGCCTGGACATCCTCCTGGGTGCAGGCGTTGTAGATGGAGGCGCGGAAACCGCCTACCGAACGGTGGCCCTTGATGCCTACCATACCGGCTTCCTTGGCAAAGCTCAGGAAGCTGTCCTGGAGGCCCTCCTTGCCGGGAGCCATCACGAAGCACACGTTCATACGGGAACGGTCCTCGCGGTCGGCGGTGCCGGTGAAGAGGCTGTTGCGGTCAATCTCGGCATAGAGGGTATCGGCCTTCTTCCTGTTAATCTCGCAGATGGCCTCCACTCCGCCTATGCTCTTGAGCCACTTGAGGGTCTCGTTCATTATGAAGATGGAGAACACGGGAGGGGTGTTGAACATAGACAGCTTGTCGATGTGTACCCTGTAGTCCAGCATCGTAGGGATGTGACGGCTCACCCTTCCGAGGGAATCCTTGCGCACGATGGCGAAGATTACGCCGGCTGGGCCCACGTTCTTCTGGGCGCCGCCGTAGATGAGGTCATACTTGGAAACATCCACCGGACGCGACATAATGTCGGAGGACATATCGGCAATGAGGGGTACGGGGGAGTCGATATCCTTCAGGATCTCGGTACCGTAGATGGTGTTGTTGGTGGTAATGTGAAGATAGTCGATATCGGTGGGGATGGTCCATCCCTTGGGGATGTAGCAGTAGTTGCGGTCCTTGGAGCTGGCTATGGCGTAGGCCTCGCCGATTCCCTGGGCCTCCTTGAGTGCCTTTCCGGCCCATACGCCGGTATCCAGGTAGGCGGCTTTCTTCTCCAGGTAATTCATTGCAACATAGAGGAACTGCAGCGAGGCGCCGCCGCCCAGGAACACCACCTCGTGGGTGTCGGGAATGTGCAGCAGTTCGTGCCACAGGCTGCGGCACTCGTCCATTACGGCATCCCACTCCTTGGTGCGGTGCGATATCGAAAGCAGCGAGACTCCGGTCCCTGCAAAATCGTCCAGGGCGGCCTTTGCGTGGTCTATTGCGACCTGCGGCAGAAGGCAGGGGCCCGCATTGAAAACGTGTACTTTTTTAGGCATAGTATCAAATAGGTTTTATAAATCTTCAATCCTTGCAATTGCGTCCATCCTTTGCCTGAAGCTGTCCAGCATCGACAGCCTCACGCGCGTTTGAAGACTGCAGCTCTGCGCTCCGAAATCCTGGGAGCTCACTTCCAGTCCCATCTCCTTCACCCGCTTCATCACATCGTTCATAGCGGCGTAGTCAAAATGCAGGCGGAAGGCTTTGGCGGCTGTCTTTTCTATGACGGAGGCCTTGTCAAGGGCATCGGCCGTGGAGGTCCTGTAGGCCCTGATAAGCCCGGGAATTCCCAGCTTGATGCCTCCGAAATAGCGTACCACCACTACCAGCGTATCGCTCAGCTTCCTGGATTCCAGCTGCCCCAGGATTGGCCTTCCGGCCGATCCGGAGGGCTCCCCGTCGTCGCTGGAACGCCACTGGGAGGCGTCGTAGCCCAGGCGGAAGGCATAGCAGTGGTGCCTGGCGTCGTGATACTCCTTGCGCAGCCTTGCCACCGTATCCTTTACCTGCTGCTCCGTTTCTACCGGAAAAGCCAGCGCGATAAAGCGGGAACCGTTGTCTTTGAACAGTCCCTCGGAGGGTGCGGCTATGCTCAGGTATGTGTCCGCAATTTCCATAAGCACGAAAGTAGCGATTTTTGCTTAAAAATGCAATTTGAAACGGAAAAAAGAGCTATCTTTGAACCAGCATAACCGTGCAGCTATGATTTTTCAGATTCGCGTCACTCTTTCCGGGATAAAAGGCTTTTTCCGGGTTTATCACATACACGGGGCCACAACCCTGTACACTTTTCATAAACAGCTCCGCTCGGACCTGGATTTCGCCCAGGACCAGCTCATTATGTTCAAGGCCCTGGACGTCACCGGAGAACTGATAGGCCGCTACGGCCTCTTTGACCTTGGCTGGGGCACGGTGGACAAGATGTCCATTGAAAAGCTGGTAAAAGCCGGGGCCGACACCATAATCTACTTCTACGACGTCACCAACCGCAAGAGCGTGATCCTGACGGTGGAAGGTGAGGTGCAGGATCCCCGGGTGAGCCCGGACGTGCCTGTGCTGGACCAGGTAAAAGGCCCCAACCCCATCGAGTTCGAGAACGGTTATGTGGCTTTCGAGGACCTTCCCGAGAGGCAGCGTCACCTTCCCGGAGAGGAAGGCTTCGACCCCGACGAGGACGACGACCTTGAAGACGGGGATGAGGATTTTGCCGATGAGGACGAAGATGCCGATGAAGACGGCAGCGAAATCTACGACGAAAACGAATAGCGCTTGCTCCCACGCCTGGAAATAATACTGGGACCCACCGCTTCGGGAAAGACGGCCTATGCTATCGGCCGGGCTCTGGAATGCGGCTCCCCGGTCATCTCCTGCGATTCCAGGCAGATCTACCGGGAAATGAAAATCGGCACGGCGGTTCCTTCCGACGAGGAACTCGCCCGCGTACGCCATTATTTCATACGCGAGATTCCGGTTACCGAAAACTATACCGCCGGAATGTACGAGATGCAGGCGATGTCCCTGATAGAAAAGCTCTTTGCCGAGGGCCACGAAACCCTTGTGATGTGCGGCGGATCGATGCTGTACATAGATGCCCTCTGCTATGGCCTGGACGATTTCCCGGAGGTGCCGCTCCAACTCAGGGAACACCTGATGGAGTGCCTCAGGGACGAGGGCCCGGCCGTCCTTGCCGAGCAGCTCAAGGAACTTGATCCGGTATCATACGGGGAGCTGGACCTGAGCAACGGACGCCGTATCGTCCGTGCCCTGGAAGTGTGCCTGTACACCGGAAAACCCTTCTCTTCCTTCAAGACCCGCAAGTTCAAGGAGAGGGGTTTCGAAATAGTGAAAATCGGCTTGGACGTGCCCAGGGAGGAACTTTACGCCAGGATAGACGCCCGGGTGCTGAGGATGATGGACGAGGGCCTGGAGGCCGAGGCCCGCAGCCTTGCGGCCTACCGGGACCTGCCGGCGCTTCAGACCGTGGGCTACCGCGAACTCTTCGATTATTTTGACGGGCAGTACGATCTGGACGAGGCAGTCCGCCGCATCCAGGTGAATACCCGCCACTATGCCAAGCGCCAGCTCTCCTGGTGGCGCCGTGATCCAGGGATACAGTGGATATAGGTTTTTCTTAAGTATTTGTTTCTCACTGGATTATAAAAAATCGCCTACCGGATTTCCGGCAGGCGATTTTGCGTAAATAGCTCAAATCCAAAGACTTGAGAAAAACGGGCCTAGAACGGGAGGTCGTCGTCCGCGCTGTCGGCTGGCATATCTTCCAGCGTTGGAGCCGGGGCCTGGAAATCAGGTGCGGCCGGGGTTGCGGGTGCAGCCGGGGCGGGTGCAGCCGGAGCTGCGGCGCCGGCGGGAGCGATGCGCCAGATCTGGAGGTCGTTGTACCATCGGCCGTTGTATTCACGGCTGCGAAGGTTGAAGGAGACCTTTACGGCGTCCCCCTCCCTGTATTTGTCCAGTTCCTGCACTTTGTCCTGACCCCAGGCTGTAAAGCAGGCCTGGGATGTGTAATTCCCGTCGGGAAACTCCAGGATGAATTCCTGCTTGGCCCAGGCGCCCCTGGCCGAGGTGCCGTTCTGGACGCCCAGCTTCTGCTTCAGAGTGCCTTCCAGTTCGAGTGCCATCTTACTTGCGCTTTTTGACGGGCTCCTCAACGGGCTCTACGTAAGGGTGAACCTCAAGGAGGTCAACGTCGAAGATAAGGGTGGCGTTGGTGCCGATGTTGCGGGGTGCGCGCTCGCCATAGGCCAGCTCGGCAGGGATCACGAGGGTGATCTTACCGCCTTCGCCAACGAGCTTCATACCCTCGGTCCATCCGCGGATCACGTGGTTCAGAGGGAAGGTGATGCCTTCGTTGCTGTCGAACTCGGTGCCGTCGATGAGGGTACCGCGGTAGTTCACCTTAACGGTGTCACGGTCGGAGACTGCGTGCAGTTCGCTGCCGGAATCCTGGATCAGGTAAACGATACCGGAGGCGGTGGAGTCCGCGCTGTTCTTCTCGTAGAAGTCGCGGCGGAAAGCGTTACCCTTCTCGATGTTCAGGGCGCCTTCGTAGGCGGTGCGCTTCTGCAGGTAGCCGTTGATCACCATATTCATAGTGGAAGGATCAATCTTGAACTGCTTTACGAAAACGGAGTCCATAGGCTCGCCTTCCTTGGCGTTGAGAGCGTCCTTGATACCTTTCTGGAGCTGGGCCATATTCAGGTCGCCGAAGTTGTTCTGGGTGATGACCAGGCCGAAGTTTACACCAAGCAGGTAGGAGGTGCTGTCGCATTCACCCTTGGTGGGAAGAAGGTCGCGCACTTCCTTGGAGCCTTCCACTTTGGAAGTTCCGCAAGCCACCATCAGCACAGCGGCCGATGCGATGGCGAAGATTTTACTGATTTTCATATTGTCTATTAAAGTTTAATGTTTGTCTTTCAGCGTTCCAAAAGGGGATAAACCGACCCCTTGGAGGAACAGTCTGCAAATTTAGCAGTTTTTTCTGAATTTAAGGCCATTATTCTTTTCTTGCGCAAAAAATTTGGATAAGTGTCGGAATCTTGCTAAATTAGAGCCAACGAACGCTATGACTAATGCAGCTGGATGCTTCCATATTGCACGACAAACTGAAAACCTTTTTCGGCTATGATGCCTTCAAAGGTGATCAGGAGCCGATAATACGTCATCTCGCATCGGGTGGGAATGCTTTCGTGCTTATGCCCACCGGAGGGGGAAAGTCCCTGTGCTACCAGCTCCCCGCCCTGCTTATGGAGGGCACTGCGATAGTTATTTCCCCCCTGATAGCCCTGATGAAGAACCAGGTGGATGCCATCCGCGGTTTCGAAGCCGGCGACGAAGGCATAGCCCACTTCCTGAATTCATCCCTTTCCCGCCAGCAGATTGCCGATGTCAGGGAGGACCTTCTGCGGGGCGTTACCAAGCTGCTGTATGTGGCACCGGAATCCCTCACCAAGGATGAGAACATAGCCCTCCTCAAGGAAATCCACATCTCCTTCTACGCCGTGGACGAGGCCCACTGCATTTCGGAATGGGGCCACGATTTCCGTCCGGAATACCGTAAGATACGCTCCATAATAGAGGAAATCCAGCCGGCGCCGGTAATAGCGCTTACTGCAACAGCCACTCCCAAGGTCCAGAGTGACATACTCAAGAATCTCCGTATCCAGGATGCCAGGGTTTTCAAGTCCTCCTTCAACCGCCCCAACCTCTATTATGAGGTGCGCGACAAAGTGGACACGGAAAAGGACATCATCCGCTTCATACGCCAGCGTCCCGGACAGTCCGGCATTATCTACTGCCTCAGCCGCCGCAAGGTGGAGGAACTTGCCCGGCTGCTGTCGGTAAACGGCATCAAGGCCCTGCCTTATCACGCCGGCCTGGACGCTAAGACCCGCTCCGACAACCAGGACCTGTTCCTGAATGAGGAAATAGACGTGATAGTGGCAACCATCGCCTTCGGTATGGGCATAGACAAGCCCGACGTGCGCTTTGTAATCCACTATGACATTCCCAAGAGCATCGAGGGCTATTACCAGGAGACCGGGCGCGCCGGACGTGACGGGCAGGAGGGCCTCTGTATTTGCTATTACAGCTACAAGGATATAATAAAGCTGGAAAAGTTTATGCAGGGGAAACCCGTGGCCGAGCAGGAAATCGGGAAGCAGCTTCTGAACGAGACAGTAGCCTATGCGGAGTCCAGCCAGTGCAGGCGCAAGCTGCTGCTGAACTACTTCGGCGAAGACTATCCCGAGGACAACTGCGGCTGCTGCGACAACTGCCTGCACCCGAAGACCCGCTTCGACGGCCGCGAGCATATGTGTATGGTGATAGAGCTCATCGAGACCCTGCGTGAGCACTTCAAACTGGAGCACCTTGCAAATATCCTCGCCGGCGTAAGCAATGCGATGGTAAAGTCCTACCGGCACGACGAACTCGAGCTTTTCGGCGCAGGAAAGGATCACGACACCCGTTTCTGGGCGGCCGTCATCCATCAGGGACTCATCCTGCACCTGCTGGACAAGGATATCGAGAATTACGGTCTCATATCGGCCACGGACGCCGGCCTCGAATTCTATTTCCATCCCACCGAGCTTATGCTCGTGGAGGACCGCCGTTTCTCCGAGGGTGACGATGACGATGAAGACGATATCCCCGCCGCAGCCGGCTCAGGGGCCGATCCTGTGCTCCTTTCAATGCTCAAGGACCTTCGCAAGGATGTAGCCCGTAAACTCAAACTGCAGCCCTGGGTGGTATTCTCTGATCCCGCCCTTTCGGATATGGCTATCCTCTATCCTCTCACCCTTAAGGAGCTTTCCGAAAAGTGCCAGGGCGTGGGCGAGGGCAAGGCCCGCAAGTTCGGCACGCCCTTCGTGGAACTTATATCAAGATATGTGGAGGAAAACGAGATAGAGCGTCCGGACGATTTCATAGTGAAGTCGGTCACCTCCAAATCGGGCAATAAAGTGTTCATTATCCAGTCTATAGACCGGAAACTCCCCCTGGAAGACATAGCTTCTTCCCGCGGCCTGGATATGGACGAGCTGCTTTCCGAGATAGAGGCCATAGTCTCTACCGGAACACGCCTGAACATCAATTACGAAATCCAGGATCGCCTGGACGAGGACGTGGTTCAGGAAATATACGACTGGTTCCGCAACGAAGCCACCTCCGATTCCCTGGAAGAGGCAATCCAGGCCCTCGGGGCCGATTATGAAGAGGAAGAGATCCGCCTCGTGCGCATCAAGTTCCTCTGCGAAGTCGCCAACTAGGCTATTTCTTCCTGTGGCGTTGGAGCCGGCCTTTTCGTTTATCTAAAGATACACCAGCCTGGAGAGCTTTTCGGGTGCAAAGATGCGGCGGGCCATCTGCTGCAGGCGCTCCGGCGTAATGGCTTCGAGCAGGGCCTTCAGGCGGCCTTCTTCCATAACCTCGCCCCATACCATCAGGTTCTTTCCCATTGAAAGGCACTGGGCCTCACCGGCGTCGGAGCTTATGGCAAGCTGGCCCAGGAGCTGCTTGCGGAAAGCGTCCAGCCGCCGCTGCGAAAGCGGGGCATCGCGCAGCCCTGCAAGTATCCTGTCCACGGCCTTCAGGCAGCGCTCCAGCTGGGGCCGGTCGCAGCCGAAGCTTATAGCCACCACACCCGTGTCGGCATAGGGGGTGTAATTGCACTCGATGCTGTACACCCAGCCGTGCTTCTCGCGAAGCTCCCTGTTCAGCAGGGAATTGGAGGCCGGTCCGCCCAGTATGTTCACCAGCATTGCAGCCTCCAGGCGTTCCGGCATCTCGTACAGGGAGGGAGCCGTACCCCCTATTACTGCATTGACCTCGTGATGATGCTTGTCCAGGACCTTGTCAAAGACGGATGCGCCGTCCCAGGGTTCAGGAGGGGCGATTTCCGCAGCTTCGGCCTCTCCCGGGAAAAGCCTGGCGGCCAGGGCCGATATCCTTCTTTCCACCAGGGCCTCGTCCAAATCGGCAACTACGGTAAAAGCCATTCGTTCCGGAGTGAATCGGCTGGAAACGAAGGCTTTGAGCTGTGCGGCGGTGATTTTCTTTACCGAGGCCGTGGTCCCCAGAATGGGCCTCCCAAGTGGATGGGAGGCAAAGAGCAGGGATTCGAAGCGGTCGTACACATCCTCGGCCGGGTTGTCCTTGTAGGAAATAATCTCGTCCAGCACCACGCCCCTCTCGGTCTGAATTTCCTTCTCGGGGAAGGAGGGCTCCGTGGCAAGCTCGAAGAGCAGCCTTGCGGCCTTTCCCAGGTCGCGTTTCAGGACGGTTGCGTGAAGTACGATTTCCTCCTTGGTGGTATAGGCGTTAAGCTCGCCCCCAAGACGGTCCAGGCAGGAATTAATGGATGCGGCGCTACGCCTGGCCGTACCCCGGAAAATGGTATGCTCTACGAAATGGGCGGTGCCTTCCGGGAAGCCGTCCTCGCTGCGCGTGCCGCAGGCTATGGACAGGGCGCACCAGGCGGCGTTATGGCCGCTCCGGCGCACGGCGTAGCGGAGCCCGCAGGGGAGAGTGCCGCTTCTCATCTTTTACGTGCGATCCTTTTCAGGTCTTCGGGAAGGAAGCCGGGGCCCTTCTTCTTGCCCAGCTTGTGCCTCTGGATATAGAAAAGCTTGCGGGAATCGGCCGAGAACAGCATCTGGTAGCTGTAGCCTTCGGCCGATGAGGGGGCGGCCACGTAGCTTGTGAGCACATTGTACCCTCCGTCTATGAAGCGGGAATCCACCTCGTCCTCGGAGGCGATGAAGATATCCTCGTCCAGGAACTTTTCCTTATCGGCATCCTGCACCTGGGGGGCAAGGTCGTCCTCGCAAATCCAGATACGCTTGGTATGTCCTTCACGGGAGAAGTTGCCGTTGAACCAGTCGTCGCGTCCGTAGGCGGTGAGCTCGGATTCCATAGCGGCAAGGGTGAAGGCCTGTATGGCTTCCACCATTGCACCCAGGTACACCAGTTCACGGCCGCTGGCACCGTCGGCGGCACATACCGGCAGGGATATGATCTCGTGAAGCTTGCTCCTGTCTTCGGCCGCTTCGGGCGTGCCCTTGAAGAGGGTCAGGAAGGTGAGCCCCGGGGCCTCTTCGCCCTTGAAGCGGGTATCGGCAAGTACCAGGAAGTAGAAATCGTCGCGCGAAAGGTCGCGTTCGAACTCTTCCACGGTGCAGAATTCAAAGGCCGATGCCGTCCACTGGTTCACCACCTCCTCGCGAAGGGTGCTCCCTATCAGGGATTCGCCGGGAAGGACTACTCGGGTGAGCTTGTCGGTAAAGTCGTTCAGAATGTATTTGCGGGTGTTCACCCGGCCCTGGGCAAAGAGGCTCAGGCACAGGCACAGTCCCAGGATAAGGCTGGTAATACGTTTTGTCATTGCGCTATAAATGCATAAGTTATGCTCCCTCTCTGGCGGGCAGGGGCATCCTGCGATGCCGAAAAGCGGGAAAGCCTTGCGGCCCTTACTGCGAAGGTCCTGAGGCATTCGTCCGCGGAGGAGAGCCTGTCGTCTATCTTTGCGGCAATCACCGTGCCACGGTTGTCAACCACTATCATCACCGTTACTTCGCCGGCTCCGTAGCAGCGGTAGGCGGGGATGGGAAGGTGGGAGGCCTTGCGTCCGTCCAGGCTCCAGCTGAGCACCGAGGGGCCGCTGTAAGGCTTCTCCGGCTCCTTGGGAGATCTTAAGTCGGTGGAAGGGGCGGCTACCACCTCATTGTCTTCGGGCTCGGGGAGCTCATCGGCCCCGCTAAGTTCGCGGGCAAGCCTTTCGGCCTCGCGGTAAAGCTCCTCGGCGTCGGTTCCGCGGTCGTCCTTAAGTGCGGCGCGGTCCACGGCGACATTCCGTATGGGGATGGCTGCAGCGGCCGCTATCATCTCTTCCAGCTGCTCTGCGGTGAGCTTGCGGAAGACTTCCTCCTCACGTATGCGCTCCTGCTCCTCCTGCTGGGTAAAATCCAGCACGAAGGAATTCTCCCTCTGTATCTCGTACCCGATCCTTATGAGCAGAAAAATGATAATCACCGCGAGATGGACTATCGCGGTGATCAGTAATCCTGCCTTTTTGTCGGGACTCAGTTTCACTTTTTGCGGTTCTTTTTCTGCTGCAGGGCCTTTTCCACGGTGGTGGTGAGAACATCTATTGCTACCTTGTTGTGCCCTCCTTGGGGGACTATGATATCGGCATAGCGCTTGGAGGGTTCGATGAACTGGAGGTGCATAGGCTTCACCGTGTCGCAGTAATGCTCGATGGCGGTCTCTATGGTGCGGCCGCGTTCGGCAATGTCGCGGACGATGATGCGGAGCACGCGGTCGTCGTCATCGGCATCGACGAAGATCTTGATATTGAGCTGGTCGCGGAGTTCCTTGCAGGTGAAGATGAGGATGCCTTCCACTATGATTACGTCGGCGGGCTCCACGGTCACAGTTTCGGTGGTGGAACGCGAGCAGGTGATGTAGGAGTATACCGGCTGCTCCACTGTACGGCCGCTTTTGAGTTCGCGTATATGCTGGCACATAAGTTTCCAGTCAATGGCGTCGGGGTGGTCGAAGTTTATGTTCTTGCGCTCTTCCACGGGGACGTGGCTGGAATCCTTGTAGTAGGAGTCCTGGGGAATGACGACGACGCGTCCGTGAAGCTGTTCGGTGATGGCCCTTACAACTGTGGTTTTTCCTGAGCCGGAGCCCCCGGCGATACCGATTACTAACATATACTAGAATTCAGCGTTTTTGGGTGTTCTGGGGAAGGGGATGACGTCGCGGATATTGGCCATACCGGTAACGAACAGGAGGAGCCGTTCGAAGCCCAGGCCGAAGCCGCTGTGAGGCACGCTACCATAGCGGCGGGTGTCAATGTACCATTCAAGGTTGCGGCGTGACATACCAAGCTCGTCAATGCGGGCTTCCAGCTTTTCGAGCGAGGCTTCACGCTCGCTGCCGCCGATGATTTCGCCGATCTTGGGGAAGAGCACGTCCATACCGCGCACTGTCCTGCCATCCTCGTTCTGCTTCATATAGAAGGCCTTGATATCCTTGGGGAAGTCTATCAGGATGACCGGCTTGCCGAAGTATTTCTCTACCAGGTAGCGCTCGTGCTCGCTCTGGAAATCGGTGCCCCAATGTACGGGATACTCGAACTTGACACCGTCGGCGACGGCCTTTTCCAGGATTTCCACCGCCTGGGTGTAAGTAACTCTCTGGAAAGGTATGCCGATAACGCCCTGCATCCGCTCGATGAGTCCCTCGTCGTATTTGTCGTTCAGGAAGCGGAGGTCGTCCATACAGTTGTCCAGGGCGTAGCTCACCAGGTATTTTACGAATTCCTCGGCCAGTTCCATATTGTCCTCAAGGTCGTAGAAGGCCATTTCGGGCTCTATCATCCAGAACTCGGCAAGGTGGCGCGGGGTGTTGGAATTCTCTGCCCTGAAGGTGGGGCCGAAGGTGTAGATCTCACCTACGGCGGTGGCTCCCAGTTCGCCTTCCAGCTGTCCGGAGACGGTGAGGGAAGTCTTCTTGCCGAAGAAATCCTTCGAGAAATCCACGTTGCCCTTCTTGTCAAGCGGGATGTTCTTGAGGTCCATCGTGGTTACCTGGAACATATCTCCGGCACCCTCGGCGTCGGATTCGGTGATGAGGGGGGTGTGGAGGTACACGAAGCCCTTCTCATTGAAGAACTTGTGTATGGCGAAGGCCATTGCGTTGCGTATGCGGAGGACCGCTCCGAAAGTGTTGGTCCTCAGGCGCAGATGTGCGACGCTCCGGAGGAATTCCAGGGTGGTGTCCTTTTTCTGGAGGGGGAAACGCATAGGGTCGCATTCTCCCAGGACCTCTATCTCCGAAGCCTGGATTTCCACGGCCTGGCCGCTGCCGGGAGAAGCCACGAGCGTGCCTTTCACGCTCAGGGACGCTCCAGTGGTGACCTTTTTCAGAAGATCCTCGCTGAAGAGTTCGGCATTGGCGACTACCTGTATGTTATTGATTGTGGAACCGTCGTTGAGGGCGATGAATTTTACCTGTTTGTTTCCCCTCTTGGTGCGCACCCAGCCCTTTGCGAGGACCTCGGCACCCGGCTCCATTGTGAGCAGAGCCTTGATTTTGCTTCTGTGAATGCTGTCCATACGTTTTTGGTTCAAAACGTACAAAGATAGCACATCTTGAACAATTTTCCAAGGTGGAAAGGGGGTATCAGTCGGCTTTTACCGTAAGGGCGGGGTCTATGCGGGCAATCAGGCGGGTGGGCAGCCACAGCAGCAGCAGTATCACCGCGTAGGCGGCGATATCGGCAAGCAGCATCCAGCCCCAGTTAAGATGCACCGGGACCCAGGAGACAAAGTAGTTGGCCGGATCCAGGGGGATAAGGTGGGTTTTGTCCTGGACAAGGCAGAAGATTATGGCAAGTACATTGCCTATGACAAGGCCTTTCAGCACAACGGCCGATCCAAGACGCAGGAAAACCTTGCCTATGGCGCTGTCCCTCATACCCATAGTCTTGAGCGTGCCTATTGCCGGGATGCTCTTCAGCAGCAGTATGAGCAGGCCGGAAATCATATTGAAGGCCGCCACCACAGTCATCAGGACAAGGATGATGAGGACATTGTAGTCCAGCAGCCCCAGCCAGTCGAATACCTGGGGATAGCTTCTCGGGGCCGATGTCAGGAGAAGATCCTCCTCGCCGGCCGCCATCAGGCAGGCTCCGGCCTCATCGGCCAGGCGGTCCAGCGCGGCGCGGCTCCGAAGGGCCCTGTCCACGCTTATCTCCAGGCAGGAAACTTCGTCCGGATCCCAGCCGTTCAGTCTCTGTATGTCTTCCAGACGGGCATAGACCAGAAGGTTGTCGTCAAGCTCCAGCAGGTCGCTGTGAATCTCCGACACCGTAAAGTTGCGGGCTTTGAGACTCTCTCCCACGAACCAGGTGGTGAGCCGGTCACCCACTCCAACTCCCAGGATCTTGGACAGCCTTCCGGGGATGGAGACGTGGAGGGCGGAATCGGCCCTTTCCACCCCTTTTATCATAACCCCGTGGATGAGATCGCCGTTTTTTACTATTCCGGCGCGGGCGGCGACGGGGCTCACCGCCTTCACTCCGGGCAGCTCCATTATCTGCTCCAGCCCTTTCGGATTACGGGGCATAGGGGTGGTTTCGGCCTCCTGCATTGCCCGGGGCTGGATGCGGAGGTCTCCCGTCATTCGGGCGGCTCCGTCACGGACGCTTTCCCGGAAGCCCTGCGACACGGCTACGGCAACCATCATCACGAGGAAACTCACGGCCACGGCTGCGGTCGCGAGTTTCCCCTGAAATGACAGTTTCCGCGCTATGAAGCGGCTTGCGTCCATAGTTTCTTACCAGATGTGGACGCGTTCCTCTTCAGGACGGAACATAGGATCGCCTTCCTGGATGTCGAAGGCGTCAAAGAAGCTCTGGAAGTTTCTCAGAGATACATTTACGCGGTTCTCGGCCAGGGAGTGGGGATCCATATTGGTAAGGCGGGCCTTCTCCTGGTCGGTGATGTTCTGGGCCCAGATGGCGCCGTAGCTCAGATAGAAGCGCTGTTCGGGGGTGAAGCCGTCAATAAGGCCGATGTTCTTGCCCTTGATGGCATTCTGCATAGCCGAGAAGGCAATCGAAAGACCGCCGTGGTCGCCGATGTTCTCACCCAGGGTGAAACGGCCGTTGGCGTGTACTCCGGGCAGGATTTCAACGGCGTCGAACTGGGCTGCGAGTTTGTCGCCCAGGGCGTCGAACTTGGCCTTGTCGGCTTCCGTCCACCAGTTTACCATATTGCCGTTTGCGTCGAACATAGAGCCCTGGTCGTCAAAGCCGTGGGACATCTCGTGGCCTATCACCACTCCGATTCCGCCGTAGTTCACGGCATCATCGGCCTTGGGGTCGAAGAAGGGCTTCTGAAGGATGCCTGCAGGGAAGCAGATCTCGTTGGTGGTGGGGTTGTAGTAGGCATTGGTGGTCTGGGGGGTCATTCCCCATTCGGTCTTGTCGGTGGGCTTGCCCAGCTTGGAGAGATTGTCCTGTACATACCAGGCGCTGGCGTTGCGGAGGTTCTCATAGTAGCTGTTCCCGGGGTTGATCTCCAGGGTGCTGTAGTCCTTCCACTTGTCGGGATAGCCGATTTTCACGGTGA
>JAGCYC010000057.1 GCA_017961015.1 Bacteroidales bacterium
CCTCCATAAAGCTCGAGGACATGGAGGGCGAGAGCCGGGATTACCCCGGAGAATGGCTGTCAGTAAAACTTAAATGATGAAAAAGTTCTGTATATGTATTCTCTGCCTTCTGTCCGGAGTTCTGCTTTTCGGACAGAAGGTGCATATACATTCCATCGAAGAGCTGAACCGGAATTACGGCACCGACACCCACCTGAGGGAGAACCGCTACAAGCTGGAGGCCGATTACCGGACAATCGTGGAACTTGGGGAGGCTCAGCTTGGCCATAAGAACCTTCATTATCCCAGGATCAAGCAACTCGCCGACGGGAGCTATATTCTCTTCTACCAGAGTTCCCGTATCGGCCTGCACTGCTATTGCGCCTATTCGGCCGACGGTATAAACTGGACTGGCGGCGGAAGGGTTTTCGAGGGCCGGAAAATAATCAATTCGGGCGGAGAAGAGGATATGCGCGCCTATTCCACGGTCGATGCCGTAGTGCTGGACAACGGAGACATCCTTGCCTTTGCATCCTACCGTGCGGTAAAGGGCTACAAGCGCTTTCCGCAGGATGACGGACTGTGCATGAAAAGGAGCAGCGACGGGGGAAGGACCTGGGGTAAGGAGGAAGAGCTTTACACCAGCATCACCTGGGAGCCCTATGCAATGCAATTGCCTTCCGGCGAGGTGCAGGTGTACTTTACCGATTCCGACCATGACTGGGCGCCCGCATCGTCGGGGGTTACAATGCTCCGTTCCCTGGACAGGGGAAGGACCTGGACCACCCACTGCCAGGTAATACGCCAGTACAGGGCAAGGGCAAAACGTGCCGACGGCAGCCCCGGCTCCCGCAAGGTCTGGACCGACCAGATGCCATCGGCCGTCCTCCTAGGCGACGGCAGGACTATCTTGGCGGCGGTGGAGTCGCAGGATTCCACCAACCATTTCTTCATTACGCTCGTGTCGGACGCTACCAACTGGAGCCAGACCCTCACGGGAGATATGGAAGGCCCCGCACAGAGGCTGGATAATTTCCGTTCGGGCGGCGGCCCCTACCTGGCACATTTCCCTTCCGGAGAAACCGCCCTCTCCTTCCAGGGGAAGTACTTTAACATCAAACTGGGAAAGAGCGATTTCATAAGCATCCGGAATGCCTATGCCTTCCAGCCTTTCGGCCGCAGGCACAGCCTCTGGGGCAGTATGACCACGATTGACTCCCATACGCTTTATGCGACGGCTCCAAGCCTGAGCGAGGACGAGAGGAAAGGCACGATTATGCTTGGCAAGATGCGCCTGAATCACAGGGTGGACGCCCCGTATTCACATATACGCACCGACGGCAACAATATAGAATGGAGCGCCAACACGGATGCCCTGTTCCTGGGAAGCGAGTCCCCGGCACAGTGCAGCATGCGCTTCGCCCATGACGAGCAGTACCTGTACATGCTTGTGGAGTATCTGGACGAGGACCTGATCCCCAGGGACAATCTCCGCTTGCTTTTCGGTAACGGCCAGAGTGGTGATGTCATTTTTGAGACCCGCCTGCGTTGCGGCTTCGACGGGCTCATAGACTGCGGGAAAGAGGTGCTGTCCTCGGTTTACCAGGAAGCCGGAAAAGGTTATGTGGCCGAGCTGGCCATACCCCGCTCCGAATTGCCCTTCGTGGAGGACCGCATTTTCCTGTATGCCGAGATCAGGAAGGCCGGGATGACAGATGCCTTCACCGAGGTGGGCGAAAAACAATATGAAAGGTGGATGCCCATACGCATCGTAGAATAGTGGTATGAGAATAGTTGTTATATTGCTGTCTTTGTTCTGTGCCGTTTCCATGCAGGCGCAGACACGCATCCATTCCATTGAGGAACTGAACGGGGTCCCCGGAGACATCGCCACTTGCGACGCATCCCGCAGCAGCCTGGAGAATAATTACCGTACTTCGGTGGTGCTGGACGAGACCGTTCTGGGGCAGCAGATGCTGGACTATGCCAGGATCAAGCGGCTGCGCGACGGTTCCTACATCCTTTTCTATCAGCCTCTGATGCACGGCTACCATATTTATTGTTCTTTCAGCGACGACTGCATCCACTGGACCAGGGGACAGCGTATTTTTGAGGGAGGAAAGTTCATCAACGGCGACGGTGAGGAGGATGTGCACAAATATGCCACTGCCGATGCCGTACAGCTGGAAAACGGGGACATCCTGTGCTTCTGCATTTTCCTCTCCCAGAAACATTACGGGAAGCACCTGGAGGAATTCGGCCTGTGCATGAAGCGCAGCACCGACGGCGGCCACAGCTGGGGCCCCGAGCAGATCCTCCATACTTCGGTGGACTGGGAGCCTTATCCCATGGTCCTTCCAAGTGGGGAAATCCTGGTGTTCTTCACCGACTCCGACTGGGACTGGAACCCCAATTCTTCGGGTTGCAGCCTTCTCAGAAGCAGTGACGGCGGCTACACCTGGACCCTGCAGCAGCAGGTCATACGCCAGTTCAGGGCCAACGCCGTCGCCAAGCAGAGATCGGTCGGAACCCCAAGACTGAAGGCCGATTCCACCAGGGCCGTCTTTACCGACCAGATGCCGGTGGTGACGCTGCTTCGCGGCACCGACAAGGCTTTCGCCGTCACCGAGACAGAGACCCCGGATCACCGGCTTTCCATTTCCCTGGCCTGGGAGGATGCCGATTGGAACAATACCTACAGCGGCATCCAGGTGGGCCCGCGCAAAAGGGTGCTGTCGGCATTCGAGGGTTCCGGTCCCTATGTGGTTCAGTTCCCCTCGGGCGAAACGGCCGTTTCTTACGGATTGGCCGGAGACTTTGCAATGCGTCTGGGAGGCAGTACCGGTGAGGATATACCATCGGCCCGTCCGTTTTTCCCCTTCGGCACCCGTACTTCGCGCTGGGGCAGCCTGGAGGTGGTAGGGCCCAATACACTTGCCGCAGTGACCACCTGGCTGTACCGCGGACCCAGGGTGGAGAAAGGCCGGCTCATGCTCACCCGCATGCATCTTAACAGGAGCGTGGAGGCCCATTCCTTCCCGGTGAAGGCCGATGGCAGGAGCGACGAATGGGGTACATTCGGCCAGACGCTTTTCCTCGGCAGCGAAAGCCCCGCCCAGTGCTGCTTCCGTTTTGCCCACGACGCCAATAAAATCTATGTCCTTGCCGAATGCCTTGATCCAGCCCTTGCAAGCGGTGACGGGCTCACCATCATGTTCGGCGACGGACGCAGCAAGTCCGGCATCTTCCGCGCCTTTGCGGATATTACCTCAAAAGCCAGGGTGATAGGATGCAAAGGCGGGGCTGCCATATCCAGGAAGGAAGGCTATGTGGCCGAATTCGCCATAGACAAATCCTCCCTTCCCATATCGGCCGATGGACGTGTTTATTTCAATGCCGTCCTTTACAAGGGGGACATAAGCGATACCTTCGACGGGATAGGTGCCGCCGAAGTGGACAAATGGATACCGATAGTTTTAAAATAGATTGAAAATGAAGCGAGTATTGTTTTGCCTGATGTGCATTCTATGTGTAACTTTTGTTACCTGCGCAAAACCGGAAACCGGACAGCCAGCAGACAAGCAGGAGCAGGAACCCGGTGGTGAAGACCCGTCCGACCCCGGCAATCCCGGCAATCCTGACAATCCTGATAATCCCGATAACCCTGACAACCCTGATAATCCTGATAACCCTGATAATCCCGACAATGATGGCGGGTTCACGCTGGATCAGTTAAGGAATTACGAGCCAGTCCGCATACTGTTCATCGGGAACAGCCATACCTTGGATGCCACCGACCTGCTTCCCCTGATACTTAACTCGGAGGGAGTGAAGAATATCGATTTCACCAGGGTGTATCACGGGAGTTATTATCTGGTCGGGTACAATGCCAATTATGACAACCCTACGGTGTGCTCCATCACTTCATGGCAGTCCGGACAGAGCATGTGGCGCGGAAACTATAATCTTACCCACTCTCTGAGGGAGGCCGCGGAAGCCGGACCTTACGATGTGGTGGTGATGCAGGAATACACCGGAAATGCACATTGCTGGACCTGGGACCAGACCGAAAGCACGGCTATTCGCAGCCTGTGCGACAAGATCCGTGAGTTCAGCCCCAAGGCTCACTTCGTTTATTATATCTCCCATTGTCATGCATCTTCATATCCAACATGCGTGAATAATTTCGGCGGCAGCCATGTGGCTCAGTTCGAATCGTGCATAAACAACAACGCCCTGCATGTGATGGACCCTGAGGAGGGCTTCCCCTTCGAGAAGATTATTTCCACCTGTGCATTGGTGGAGAACCTGCGTACATCGGCCCTGGATCCCGGCGACGGTACAGACATGCTCCGTGGAGACGGCTGCCATCTGGATTATGGATTCAGCCGTATGGCCGCTTCCATGCTGTTCTGGAAGACCATCTTTACTCCCATAACCGGCATCGAGGCTTCGGACGTCAAATTCCACATCCATGAGTGGAATTCAGGCTTCGTCCGCAGGATGACTCCGGTCACGGACGACAACTGGCCCCTTCTTGTCGCGGCGGTCCAGGCCGCCTACGAGCATCCGTACCAGATAACGGACATGTCGGCCTGCCCTGCAAGCACCCGGCACAGTCATGAGCCGGGAAGCATCCGTTTCGACGGTCCCAACGTGGAAATATCGCCGGTTTCCTTCCCGGTCAGGTTCCCGGTCGCAAATTCCGCCAATACGGGTACGTCCCAGGGTTTCTGGAGCGGTTATGCCCTGTGGCAGTCCAGCCAGCCTCAGGCCTATGCCAGATGGATACCCGTGTCCTTCCCCGTAGAGGGTATGGAATACGGCAGGACCTTCGCGTATTCCAAGGCAAGCAATATTTCCTCGGTCGCCCTAGACGCAATCTGGACGGGGGATTATTTCGAGTTTACAATCCCCGTCAGGAACTTTAAGGCAGGTACCAAGGTGCGCTTTACGGCGCCCTTCTATACCAGGCAGGGGCCCTGCTTCTGGTATCTGGATTACATGGACGGCGACGAGTGGAAGTGCAATCACACGACCGTTTCCACCTGGGACGATGCGTATGAAAGGGATGCCAGTTTTGCCATCGCTTACGGGCAGACTAAGATAAGCCAGGACGTCACTTTCGAAAATGCCGTTCCGGAAGGATATCTCCGCTTCCGCCTCCGCTGTGCCGACGGCGGCATCCAGGCGAGTGAAGACGGTGCGGTTCTCAGGACCACTCCCAACATGGTGAACGGTAAGTTCTCAAGCGTCTTTTATTTCTGGGGAGATCCCCAAGCCATCATTTTCTCCATCGAAGATTAGTATGATCCAAAGAGCCGGACTCATCCTCTCAGCGTGCGTTCTCCTGCTGTCCTGCGGGCATAAGGCCGATACCCCCGCCGATGGCGGGCCGTCCGGGATTACCCCGTATTACAAGCTCAATCAGGGAGAAGATCTTTCCCTGGAGCATAACACGGCACTGTCGGTACTTACGTATGTGGGTGACAGCTGGATTCTTGCCGGAAGGGATGCCACCCAGATGGACATGCCCATTTATCCCCGCTTCATAAAGACCACCGACGGAAGGTATCTTATGTTCTTCCATGCCGGAAATGCGTCCTCCTGGGCGGGTGAGTACTGCGCCTACGCCCAGAGCAGCGACCTTGTGAACTGGAGCTTCTGCAGGCAGATTTTTCCCATCAACCGAAACGTTCAGGGCCATTACGACAATGTGATAACCCGCTACTATGCCGGGGCGCATCCCCTCAGGCTGGCCGACGGAAGACTGATGGTGGTGGCGTCGTACCGGGGATCGGCCGATATGAGGCACAATCTGCTGGACAACGGCCTTGCACTTAAGTTCAGCTCCGACGAAGGCGAAAGCTGGAGCCAGGAGGTGCGTATAAACGTGGGCACCAACTGGGAACCCCGTCCGCTCCTGCTTCCCGGCGGCCGTGTGATAATCTATTACACCGATTCCAGGCCCTATGTGGAGAACGTATGGAACAGTGCGATAGTGAGTACCGGAGTATCATACATCTATTCCGACGACAACGGAAAGACCTGGCTGCCCGACGACCCGCTCAACAACCATATCGGCGCCTTCCGCCAACTGCGGGATTCAAAGAATGGACAGAAGGTCTACACGGACCAGATGCCCGGAGTTATATGCCTTAAGGGGAGCAGCATCCTGGTAGGGACCGGAGAAGCCAATCAGGCCCCCTGCTCGTCCACCAGCACGAATTTCCATATAAGTCTCGCATACAGCGGTCCAGACTATGACTGGGGCAGTCCTGATGCCGACGGGAACCTTCCAGTCGACAGGGCGAACGCCGCCTTCAAGGGAGCCGCACCAACTATCGAACAGTTCCCTTCCGGGGAGGTGGTGCTCACATACAATAACAACAATACCTTCTATATGCGCACCGCCGGAGAAAGCGCCAGGGGCTTCTCCGACGAGGAGCGCTTTTTCGGCACGGAAGGAATAATGGGCAGAGGCTTCTGGGGCTCCGTGCTCCCCGACGGTCATGTCCTTGTGGCAGGCGTGGGCGGCTCCGGCGGTGCCTCGGGCCTGGGATATTCCCTCCAGGTAGGACAGTATTACCTGAATCATGATATCTATTCCGCATCGCACCCGGTAACTGTGGACGGCAATAACGGGGAATGGCCTTCTTCGGGTCAGGCCCTGTTCGTGGGTTCCCGGGACAAGATGCACGCCACGCTTCGCAGCAGCGTCAAGGACGGCCGTCTGTATTTCCTGGCCGAGGTGGAAAACCCTTCCTGGACCCACGGCAGTCCGTCCGCTTATGTCTCGGTCTATCTGGCATCGTCCGGCTCCGGCGTCCTGGCCGACGGGGATCTCTGTCTGAAACTGTCGTTTGACGGTTCTGTCCGTGCGAGCAAGTGGCAGAACGGTTGGCGCAACGCATCGGCCGAAGTGCCCTGCAGCGTGAAAGAAGGGACAGACTGGTCCCTGGCCGAATTCTCCATACCTCTTTCGGCCTGCCCTTCAGGAGCCGCGGAATCACTCAAGATCAACTTCGGCGTAGGTGACAGCATTTCCTTCCAGTCCGTCCTTCCGATAGCCGATACCTCCACTCAGAAGTGGCTGACCCTGTATAATTAGCGCGCAAGATCACCGCCCCGCCGTGCGATTTTTTGGTCTGTCGGGGGCACAGAGGCCCGTTTTTGCCCCCGCCGCGCGATTTTTTGGCCTGTCGGGGGCACAGAGGCCCGTTTTTGCCCCCGAAGGCTTAATCGGCATAGGGGAATAATTCGTTAATGTAGGTAACAGGTACCCGAAGGACTTGCGATATCTGCTTGTTGCTGCACATTAACTCTTTCTTCATTCTTATGGCTGCACTGTTGCGTTGGCTTGCATCCAATGATGCTACATTATTTGTATGATACCATTGGGCAACAATTCTAAAGACATCCTCATCTGGTAATTGAAGCCGTTCGCCAATCCATTTTGCGGTTTCTGCATCGACTTCAATCCAACGGGAAAGCATTCTGAAATACTGGTTGGCCGATACAAAAAACGATTGAGTCTCGCGGAAGTCCATATAGGTCTGGTCGCAAATACGCCCGTTCAGGACATAGTAAGTGTCTGGTAATTCAATCTGGTGAGAGCGGCAGATTCTTCTTCTTTCCCTATATGACAAAGCTGAGAATGGGACGCCCCGACTATAATCTGATAAATGGTCATTAAACAGCAGGTGGGCACCGCTCCAGCGATAACCGAAAGGAGTTACGCTCCGATTTGCCACATATGGATTCCGTGAGATGTACATTACTGCATTCCTAAGATAACGCAAATCGGTAATTTCCTTGACCTGAATAGCCCAGTTTAAAAGTGAAGCATTACCCTTGGCTTTCTGAAAACGGTGCATCCCTATTCTGATCCTTGAAACCAGTTCATTAACGCTTTCCAATTCTCCTTCCACAAGAAGATGAATGTGATTGTTCATATGCACGTAGTTCAACAACTTGACCGGGATGCCGGCAAGCGAAATGGCAATCAAATTACAGCCGGCCACGAAGTCGTCGTCGCAGGTATAGAGGAGCCAGGGAAGGCTCTCGGAAGTGATCATAAAGAATGGTGCAGATTTGGAGAAGTTTACTTCGCATTCTTTCTCCCTTTCTCTATTATTATCCATTTGGCAAAATAAGTAAAACTTATCCGTGTAAAGAAATGTTACACGGATAAAGATAAAAAACGTCCTTCCAGGCCGATAGAAGGCTGTTTCCACCGCGGGCTGTTTCAGAAAAATACAGCAAATAACTCTATAACGGGGTGCATACAAATCTTGTCGGGGGCACTGAGGCCCGTTTTTGCCCCCGTCGTGCGATTTTTTGGTCTGTCGGGGGCACAGAGGCCCGTTTTTGCCCCCGTCGTGCGATTTCTGGGTCTGTCGGGGGCACTGGAGGCCGTTTTTGCCCCCGACGAGAGCAACCGCAGAAAGACAGAAGTAAGCAAGGGCCCTGTGCTGTGCGTTGGACTGGTGGAGCGGAGGGAAAAAATATCCTGAGCCATTTTTCGGCTCAGGATATTTTATTTCCGACGCGCGCTCGCCCAAGTGACGCTCGCCCAAGTGACGCTCGCCCAAGTGACGTTCGCCCAAGTGACGCTCGCCCAAGTGACGCTCGCCCAAGTGACGCCCGCCCAAGTGACGCACACCCAAGTGACGCACACCCAAGTGACGCTCGCCCAAGTGACGCTCGCCCAAGTGCCCCGCGCCGGAAAGTATTATTTCGCGCGGGTGTAGACCTGGATGGGGCAGCCCTCGAAGTCGAACTTTTCGCGGAGCTTGTTCTCCAGGAAACGCTTGTAGGGGTCCTTCACCCACTGCGGCAGGTTGCAGAAGAAGGCAAACTGAGGAGTGCGGGTGGGCAGCTGGGTCACGTACTTTATCTTGATGTACTTGCCCTTCCAGGCGGGCGGCGGGTAATTCTCGATTTCGGGCAGCATTGCATCGTTCAGCTGCGAGGTGGGGATTTTCCGCTTCATGTTCTCGGCCACATGGACGGCGGCGTTCAGCACGTCCAGGATGCGCTGCTTGTTAAGTACGGAAGTAAAGACGATGGGGATATCGTTGAAGGGGGCCAGGCGGGCGCGCAGGCCCTCGGTGTAGTCGCGCATAGTGTTGGTGTCTTTCTCGAACAGGTCCCACTTGTTCACCACTATCACGCAGCCCTTGCGGTTCTTCTGGATGATGTTGAAGATGTTCATATCCTGGGCTTCCATACCGAGGGTGGCGTCAATCATCAGTATGCACACATCCGAGTGTTCTATGGTGCGCATTGCGCGGAGAACCGAGTAGAACTCCAGGTCTTCGTTCACCTTGGCGCGGCGGCGCATACCGGCGGTATCAACAATCATAAGCTCGTGCCCGAACTTGTTGTAATAGGTGGATATGCTGTCACGGGTAGTGCCGGCAACGGGAGTCACGATATTGCGCTCTTCGCCAAGAAGCGCATTGGTAAGGGACGATTTGCCCACGTTCGGACGGCCCACGATGGCAATGTGGGGAAGGTCGGCGTGGTCGTCGGGGACCTCGTCTTCCTCCGGGAGCACCTTCACTATCTCGTCCAGGAGGTCGCCGGTTCCCGAACCATTTGCGGCCGATATGCTCCAGACCTCGCCCAGGCCAAGGGCATAGAAGTCGAAGGCATCGTACATCTTTTCCCCGCTGTCCACCTTGTTCACACAGAGGATGACAGGCTTCTTGGAGCGGCGGAGGATATCGGCGATCTCGGAGTCATAGTCGGTGATGCCGGTAGCGGCCTCGCACATAAACAGGACGGCATCGGCCTCCTCGATGGCAATGCCCACCTGGCGGCGGATGGCGTCTTCGAACACGTCGTCGGAGTTGGAAGTGTATCCGCCGGTATCTACCACCGAGAATTCCCGGCCGCACCATTCGCACTTGCCATAGTGACGGTCACGGGTTACGCCGGCGGTCTCGTCCACTATGGCCTGGCGCATACCCACAAGGCGGTTGAAGAGGGTGGATTTGCCCACATTCGGGCGGCCTACGATTGCTAGAAGTGCCATAAGCTATTGTTTTTCAAATATATTCTTGTTTTCGTCAAAGGCATCGCTGCCGAGTCCCAGGAAATAGATCACCGAGTGGAAAACGTGGTGCTGGCTTGCCTGGGGAAGGTCCTTGACCTTATAAGAACTGTCCGAAGTCCATACCAGGAAAGGAATCTCGAGCTGTTCGCGGGGAGCCATCGAGTAGGGGACTCCGTGCATATACAGATTGTTCTCGCCAAGGGATTCGCCGTGGTCGGATACGTATATCATACAGGAGCGGCCCGGGAAGCTGCGGAGAGTCTCGATCACCGAATGCAGCAGGTAGTCTGTATACACTATTGAGTTGTCATAGGCGTTGAACAGCTCCTGCTGGCTGGTCTTTGCCATCTCCACGGTGTTGCACACGGGAGTGAAATGCTCGAACTCCGCGGGGTACTTGTTGTTGTACGAGGGACCGTGGTTGGTGTTGGTATGGATTACTACAAGCTGCTTTGCTGCCGTGCTTGAGAGGATATCTTCGCCCAGCCCTGCAAGGAGGATTCCGTCGAAGGAAGGATCGGCCTCGGGGTCCCGCTTCTGCAGGTCCTCGATATGGTAGTAGCGGGGGAAGTGGCAGGGAGGTTCGCCCCAGTTGCTGGTGCGCCAGGAGACATCGGCCCCGCTGCGGTACAGGTAGTTGGGCAGAATCTCGTACAGTTCGGCCGATTCCACGGGCTCCAGGATGGCTTTCACGCCGGCGATGGTGAAGGTGGCCGATGAAATGGCCGGGAAAGCCCTGAGCGAATCGGCCTTGGTGAAGGGATTGGTCTCCCGGGGATAGCCAAAGTAGGAGAAATGGTCGGAACGGGCCGATTCGCCTATCACCAGGACGCAGACGGCGGGATCGTCATCGGCCCAGACCCCGTCGGGGAGGAGGATTTCCTTGCGGTTGCGCTGCTTTTCGGCATCCCAGTAGCGGAAACTGTTCACAATGTAGGACCAGGGCATCAGCAGGCTTCCCAGTTCGGTGGCGTTGCGGTCTATCCAGGGCCAGTTCTTGATATTGCCGAAGGCTGCCGCGGCCACGACTCCCAGCGCTGCGCCGATCCCGGCAAGGAACCGTTTCCAGGAACCGTAATCCACTTTCCGGGCAAAGACATATACCGAGGGCAGCACCCCAAGCAGGAGTACGTAGAGGACAAAGCCGATGGAGAAGAAGCCGCCGGCTTCCGACATCTGGGTATTGAAGACGTTACCCATCATCTCGTCGGTCACCAAAGCCTCGTAATCGTTTATGAAATACAGGGTTATGGCATCGCCGATAAGGGTGAACGATACCACGCATTTTCCCACGAAGCGCCCTGCCCATACGAGTATCCAGTAAAGCAGGAAGTTAAGGCCGGCAAGTAGCAGGAAAGCACCCACAGTGATGAGCACCGCATTGGCGCCGCCCTCGAGCTGCGCGAAAAGATGCTTGAAGAAGGGTATATGGAAGGCGAGCGTCGTGAAGATGCTCAGGACTATGGCGTAGCGGGTGAGGCTGACTTTATTCGGGAACATCTTCATTTCTTGAACAGGCGGTATATCAGAAGTGCGGCTCCGGCAAAGAGCAGGGCCAGCGCAAGGTTATACAATATGGTAAGCAGCAGATTCACTTTCTGGGGAGCCTTGTCGAAGGGTGCCCCGTCGCAGTCGGAGCTGTCGTAACGGGCGAAGGGGTTGGTGTAGATAACCTCTCCTCCCGGGAAGAAGGCGGTGAGCCGGGCGTAGTGGTCCTCGGGCTGGAAGCTGTATTCCAGGCTGTCGCTGGCCGATACGAAGGCCAGCCGGGCGTGGTCCTGCCCGGTGACGCGTATATCGGCCGGGGCCGATAATTTAATATAAATGGTGGAATCCCTCAGGCCGATATCCTCGATATACGGCAGATTCCGGTTGCCCTCGTGCTTGGCGTCCCAGTCCCCGTTTCCGTAGTCGGGCACCCTCATCGCATAGAAGCAGCCTTCTGTGAGAGTCTTGCGAAGGTCTTCGTAGCGCCCGGAAGGGGAGTTTACGAAATTGCAGCGTACGCCTACGCACCAGCTCCTTTCGGGGTGGTGGAGGTCGTCATTGGCAAGGCCGAAGCTGTAATGCCCTGCGCTCAGGGCCCAGTCCCAGTACTCGTTCTCCCAGCTGATCCCGGTGTCCAGCTCGGTGATTTCGTACCCAGACAGGCACTCCATTATGTGCCGCGAGGTAAAATTGGTCCGGTAGGGATGGTTCAGCTGGATAAAGTCCGAGCTGCGGTCCAGATACTGCATCTCGAACTGCCGCTGCGACGCCATCCAGGGGAGGAGGTTGTCGTAGTGGATGACCTTCTCGCTGCCGAACACCAGTTTGTGGTACTTGAAGATGTTGTAACCCTGCTCGTACACGTTCACCTGAAGTTCCGGATCGGTGGGGTTGGCCGTGATCTCATTGTGGTTGGAGAAGGTGACGATGTCGTAGCCAAGCCCGAAGAGCGTGTCCTGTACTGCGTCGGGCCAGGAAGGGCATTCATTCAGGGGGAAAGGGCCTTCCACCCTTGTGTGGCAGTGGAACAGGGCCCTCTTCCAGCCGATGGAAGAGTCGAAGGAGGCGTAGGGATTGTATATGTCCTTCCCTTCGAAGGGCTTCGGCTCCCGGAAGTCGTAAATGGCGCTCACGCTGGTTCCCAGCACCACCATTACAAACAGCAGGGCTGCCGCGGCTGTCACTTTGCCGATAAGGGATAATATCTTCAGTATAAGTTTCATAGTTTACTCAGTTTGGAAGCGGGTGCCAGTATGGGAAGGACTCCGGGCTCTACGCAGAAGTCGAAGGCGGTCCCTCCTTGGGCAGGGTCGCCGTCGCAGTGGACGGCTCCGCTGCGGCTGCGCTCCACGTGCAGCTGCCTGGCGCTGAAATGCAGGAAGCGGCGGCTGGAAGCAGCCTGGCCCGTCATAAGGCGGGTGGCAAGGTCAGGTATCTCTATGGTGTGGAAGGGGAGTACCGCGATTACGTCCAGAAGACCGTCTCGGAGCGATGCCATAGGGGCTATCCTGGCCTGGTTGCCCCACTGGTTGGCATTGGCGACGGTAAGGAAGATGGCGTCGCCCTCCCAGTGCAGCCCTTCGGCATCCAGGATATAGTGCTCGCTGGGGTTGTGCTTCCACTGCTCCCAGGCAAGGGCTATATACTGGCTGAGCCCCCGGCTGGTGGATTTTGCGAAGTCCATACTCACCCTTGCGTCCAGGCCCAGTCCCGCGGTGCAGAAAAAGGGCTTTCCGTTCATCCTGGCGACATCGGCAAGGACTGTACGGCCTTCGTTGAGGGTGAGGACGGCCTGCTCCGGCCTGCGGCTTATTCCAAGGTGCAGGGCCAGCCCGTCGCCGCTGCCGCAGGGGATGATGCCCAGGCTCTTTCCCGTGCCCAGGACTCCGCGGGCGACCTCGTCCACGGTTCCGTCGCCGCCTACTGCCACTATTACATCGGCATCGGCATTGCGGGCAAGGCTTTCGGCCTCTCCAGGCGCGGTAGTGAAAAGGATTTCAGGTACGTAGAGGGAAAGGTCCAGATGCCGGGCTATGGCTGCGAGCACCCCCGACTTGTCCTTTCCCCCTGAGATGGGGTTTACGATAAAACGGATCCGCTTCAACTCTTCCTCCCTCTGTTTTCAAGGCCGTACAGCGAGCAGGAAGTGCAGGCGTCGGAAAAGTTTCCGTCGCAGAGCGGCTTCCCCTTTTGGGCGGCGAGCATTTCCATTTCTTCCTGTTTGGCGCACTTGATACCCCTTTTGCGCATTTCCGGATTCGTGGAGATTTCCCCGTCCGGGAAGGGGCGGTGGAAAAAGAAGATGTTCACTCCCAGCAGCAGTACTGCCAGGCCCACGAATACTATGGCTGCGACAAGGGTTTTCACTACAGCGGGAATTCGGACGAGATGGGTTGGTAATTATATACGCGGAGTATCATCCTGGCGAAGGTATCGGCCAGGGAGACCACGCGGAACTTGCCCTGAAGGTCCTTCTTGGAAGGATCCAGGGGGATGGTGTCGGTTACGTAGACTTCGCTCAGGGCCGATGCGTCTATCCTCTCGTAGGCGGGGCCGGAAAGTACCGGATGCGTGGCGAAGGCCCTTACGCTGCGGGCTCCGCGACGGAGCAGCTCGTTGGCGGCTTCGGTAAGGGTGCCGGCGGTGTCGATGATGTCGTCGATAATTACGATATCGCGGCCTTCCACCTCGCCGATGGGCTGTATCCTTTCAACCACATTGGCGCGGGCCCTGGTCTTGTGGCATATCACCACCGGTGTGTGGAGGTTCTTTGCATATGCGTTCACCCTCTTTGCTCCGCCCATATCGGGCGCGGCGATGGTGAGGGTGTCCTTGAATTTCTTCTTCAGGCCCTGGAGTATGCTCAGGAAGTCGAAGCTGGCGTAAAGGTGGTTTACGGGGAAGTTGAAGAAACCCTGGATCTGGTCGGCGTGCAGGTCGCAGGTCATCAGGGCGTCGGTGCCGGCCGCCTGCAGCATATTGGCCACCAGTTTGGCGCCGATAGATACGCGGGGCTTGTCCTTACGGTCCTGCCTGGCCCAGCCGAAGTAGGGGATTACCGCCACCACCTTGTTTGCCGATGCCCTCTTGGCAGCGTCTATGGTAAGAAGCAGCTCCATCAGGTTGTCGGAGGGAGGGAAAGTGGACTGGATAACAAAGCAGGTGGCTCCTCTTACGCTCTCGGCAAAGGAGGGCTGGAATTCCCCGTCCGAGAAACGGGCAAGCTCAAGGGGACCCAGAACTACTTCCGGATCTCCTTCCGAACGCATACGGTTCATGGCCTCTACCACTTTCTCTGCGAAATACCGGCTGGCTTCGCAGGAGAAGATTGCCATACGGTGGGTGTGAAGACTGCTCATAAAATACTACCTATATAGTTCAACAATTCCTGTCGTCCGCTTCCCTGGGCCGATGAGGTGACAAACACCGGGGGCAGCTGCTCCCACTCCTTGAGCAGGGCCTCGCTGTTCTTCGCGAGCTGGGCTGCCAGGGCCTCGGGGCCCATTTTATCGGCCTTGGTATATACCAGGACAAAGGGTATGCCTTTTTCTCCGAGTTCACTTATGAAGCGGCGGTCCACCTCCTGGATGTCGTGGCGGCTGTCCAGCAGCACGCACAGCACCAGAAGATCCTCGCTGCCGTTGATATAGTCCCAGATTATGTGGCGCAGCTTGGCGCGGTCCTTGTCCGGCAGCTTGGCATAGCCGTAACCGGGAAGGTCCACCAGATACCACTGGTCATTGATCAGGAAATGGTTCACCAGCTGTGTCTTGCCGGGGGTCTGGGAGGTTTTTGCAAGCTTGCCGTTGGCGCAGAGCATATTGATGAGGGACGACTTTCCCACGTTGCTCCGGCCGATGAAGGCTACTTCGCTCAGGCGGCGGGATGGCCTCTGATCCACCCGTACGCTGCTGCCTGCGAATACTGCCTGATTGATTTTCATTGCCTGCGCTTACACTATAACCGTACAAAGATACAAAAATCTTCCTATATTTGCCGTATGGAACAGGACGAAAAATATATGCGTGAAGCACTGGCCGAAGCCAGGGCCGCAGCGGCCGAGGGAGAGATCCCCATCGGAGCCGTAGTCGTCTGGCATTCAAGGGTGATCGGCCGTGGACACAATATGACCGAACGTCTGAAGGACACCACCGCCCACGCGGAGATGATAGCCCTCACTGCGGCTTCTTCGGCAATGGGAGGGAAGTACCTGAACGACTGCTGCCTTTACGTCACGGTAGAACCCTGTCCAATGTGTGCAGGCGCCCTGGCCTGGAGCCAGATAGGGCGCATCGTATACGGCGCACTCGACGTCCGCAGGGGCTATTCGCTCTTTTCGCCCTCGCTGCTGCATCCTCGCACCGAGGCCCTGGGCGGAGTCTTGAGCGAAGAATGCGCCTCCCTTATGCTTGAATTTTTCAAAGAAAAACGATGAAAGGCGTACATTTGTTTCTAGCACAGGGCTTCGAAGATATGGAAGCCCTCGGAACCAGGGACGTGCTCCTCAGGGGCGGAGTCCCCGTAGTGACCGTTTCCATTACCGACGACTACACCGTAGAAAGCTCCCACGGCCTCCAGGTCCTTGCCGATGTAAACTGGAGGGACCTGGAAGTGATGATTCCGGGCACCGATGCCTCCGACGTGATGATATTCCCCGGCGGTATGCCCGGCTCCCGTAACCTCGCGGGCCACGAAGAACTTATGGACATACTCCGCGAGCATTGGGCCGACGGAGGCCTGGTGGCAGCCATCTGCGCCGCACCCGGGCTGGTCGTTTCCCAGCTGGACGGTCTCCAGGGCAGGCGTTTCACCTGCTTCGAAGGCTTTCAGGAGCCTCTTATCGGCAAGGGAGCGGTTTATACCCCCGATCCGGTAGTGCGGGACGGGAACCTGATCACAGGACGGGGCGCCGGCCTTGCCGTACCCTTCGGCCTTGCCATCCTGGAAGCCCTGAAGGGGCCGGAAGAAGCCGCAAGGGTCCGTTCCGGACTTATGCTGTAAGGAGATAATATGCTTTTTAAAAAAAGGAGGCAGGCTCAACCGAGCTTGTCTCCTTTCTCATTCAGGATTTCATACTGCAGGACGGTGAAGTCCGTGACTTCCTCTAGCTCTATCCTTACCTTGTAGCGCTTGCGCCACTTGGCAACGAAAGAATTGAAAAGGCCCCGTTTCAGGTAGGCCCCCAGGATGGGACTGGTTTTGATAATGAGTGACCGGATACCCTTTTCGATAACGTAGAATGCGAGTTTACGCTCGATGTCTTCGTCTATCACCACGCTGGAGTGGATCTTTCCGGTACCGTGGCACACGGGACACTGCTCCGACGTATTGATCTCGGTCACGGGCCTTATCCGCTGCCGGGTTATCTGCATAAGCCCGAACTTGGTGAGCGGCAGCACATTGTGCTTGGCCCTGTCGTCTTCCATAAGCTCCTGCATATACTTGAAAAGGGCGTTCTTGTGCTCGTTGTTTTCCATATCTATGAAATCCACGATCACGATGCCCCCCATATCGCGGAGCCTGAGCTGCCTTGCAATTTCCTCTGCGGCCATCTTGTTCACCTCGAAGGAGTTTTCCTCCTGGTCGGCGGTCTTGGTGCGTATGCCGCTGTTGACGTCAATTACATTCAGCGCTTCGGTGGTTTCGATTACCAGGTATGCTCCCTGCCTCATAGGTACCACCTTGCCGAAGGAACCTTTGATCTGCCGCGTGACCTCGAAATGGTCGTAGATGGGCTGGCGTCCTTCCCAGAGGTGGACTATCTTCTCCTGCTCGGGGGAGATAAGGGAAATGTACTTGCGGGCTTCTTCGGCCACGTGTGCGTCGTTGATCCAGATATTGGAGAACGAGTCGTTGAGAAGGTCCCTCAGGACCGTCGTGGTCTTGCTGTATTCGGTGAACAGCAGCTTTACGCCCTTGTCTTTGGCAATCTTTTTCCAGGAACCTTCCCATTTCTGGATGAGGCTTTCGGTCTCCGCGACCAGCGTGGCGGCGTTCTTGCCTTCCGCTGCAGTGCGGATTATGGCCCCGTAGTTTGCGGGAAGTATGCTCCTTACCAGTGTTTCCAGTCTGCGCTTTTCCTCCTTCGAGCCAATCTTCTGTGAGATTGAAACCTTTTCGGCGAAGGGGAGAAGCACGATATTTCGTCCTGCCAATGAAATTTCCGCAGTCAGTCGTGAACCCTTGGTGGATATCGGCTCCTTTACGATCTGGCACACAATCATCTGGCCGGGCTTGAGGAACTCCTCGATATGGCCTTCCTTGGGAAGGGGCTCGCCGATGGGTATCCTCGAATAAAGGTCCTTCAGATTGGTGTTGGAGTTGGATTCCCGCACGAACTTGTCAAATGCCGGGAAGTACAGGCCAAGGTCCAGATAGTGGATAAAGGCTTCTTTCTTGTCGCCGATGTCCACGAAGGCAGCATTGAGGTTGGGGAGGAGCTTCTTTACCTTTCCCAGGTGAACGTCTCCTACAGTAAACTTATTCCCCGTGCTGGACTCCGTGTTGTACTCTATCAGCCGGTGATTCTCCATCAGGGCGATATGTACCTCGGTCGATGTTACATCGACAATCAGATCCTTGTCAGGTTTTGGGGACTCCATTGGAAATTGATTGGTTTAACAAAGGGCTTGCAGAATTCTCCGCAAGCCCTGTGCATCCTTTCAAAGAGACTTACTTCTTCTTGTGGCGGTTCTTGCGCAAGCGCTTTTTACGCTTGTGCGTCGCCATCTTATGTCTCTTTCTCTTTTTACCGCTAGGCATAATGATGATTTGTTAAAAAAATTACTTGTTGTTCTCCTTTACATCATTCACGAAGCTCTTAGCAGGCTTGAAGGCCGGAATGTTGTGAGCGGGAATGGTCATAGTGGTCTTGCGGGTGATGTTGCGGGCGGCCTTCTGGGCGCGGTGCTTGATGATGAAGCTGCCGAAGCCACGAAGATATACGGGGTTGCCTGCAATGAGGGAATCCTTCACTACTTTGGTGAATTCCTCAACAACTGCGAGGACCTGAACTTTCTCAATTCCGGTGGTCTTTGCCACTTCGTTAACGATCTCTGCCTTAGTCATAGTTATAAATGTTTATAAGTTTTGGTATTATACTCGTCCAAAATTCCTGCAAAATTAAGCTTAAATTTTCAATATTCAAAATATTAAAGCCAAAAAATATGACAATCAAAAGTATAAGGGAGGCACTGGCACGGAGATTGAGCATATGGGCATCCGGTGCATTGTGACCTTTCAGGCTGACAATTTGTCAGTCGTGCGTTTGCAGTGCCGCTTAAAAAGTGTAAATTTGCAGATATTATGAAGACTTTCCATACACAGTTCAATACTGGGACGGGCGTAGAGGTGAATATAATGCCGGTGGTGGGCGATGCGGCCCAGGTCACGGTAGACGCCGCTTCGCTGCCCCCGACCCTTCCCATACTGGCCCTTCGGAACGCCGTCATCTTCCCGGGGACGGTCTTCCCTGTCACGGTGGGCCGTGAAAAGTCCGTCCGTCTGGTAAGCGAGGCGGAGCAGAAGGAACTATGGATTGGAGCGGTCCCCCAGACCGACCTTACCGTAGAGGACCCCACCCAGGCCGATCTGTACCGCTTCGGCACGGTTTGCAAGGTCCTCAAGACCCTGGAGATGCCCGACGGCTCCCTTACCGCCATACTGCAAGGCGTCCACCTGCTCAAGCTGGAGAAGGTGGTCTCCACCGAACCATATATTACCGCAAGGGTGTCTTTCCCCGAAGAGGGACTCCCCGAGGGGGCCGATGAAAAAGAGCTCAAAGTCCTCGGCGACTCCATCAAGGAAAAGGCCGCACAGGTGGTGAAAGGAAGCTCCTATGCACCCAAGGAGGCCGTCGCTGCCCTCCGTTCAATAGAGAGTTTCCATTTCCTGGTAAACTTTGTGGCCACTTCCATCGAGGTGGAGAATTTCCAGGAAAGGGTGGCCCTGCTCTCGCTTGCCGATGTCTATGAGCGCGCCCTGGAGCTGCTCAAGCTCCTTGACGCCCAGCTCCAGCTGCTCAAGATCAAGCAGGAAATCAACCAGAAGGTAAAGAGCGACATAGACCAGCAGCAGAGGGAGTACTACCTTAACAACCAGCTCCGTACCATCCAGGAAGAACTCGGTATGGACGAGGGCGAGGAGATGGAGAAGATGCGCCGCCGGGCCGATGAGAAAAAATGGTCCAAGGAGGTACGCGCAGTCTTTGACAAGGAGATGGCAAGGCTGGAGAAGTTCAACCCCACCACTCCCGACTACAGCATCCAGCTGTCCTATCTCCAGTTTATGCTGGACCTCCCCTGGGACGAGATGTCGGAAGACAATCTGGACCTCAGGAACGCACAGGCCGTCCTGGACGAAGACCACTTCGGCCTTGACGAGGTAAAGCAGCGCATTGTCGAATACCTGGCCGTGCTCAAGCTCAAGGGCAATATGCGTTCGCCCATACTCTGCCTCTGGGGCCCTCCCGGAGTGGGTAAGACCTCGCTGGGCAAGTCTGTGGCCCGCGCACTTGGCCGCAAATACATACGCATCTCGCTTGGCGGTATGCACGACGAGGCCGAAATCCGCGGTCACCGTAAAACCTATGTGGGAGCTCTCCCCGGCCGTATCCTGAGCGGAATCCAGCGCGCCGGGACCTCCAACCCGGTGATAGTTCTGGACGAGGTGGACAAACTCTCGTCCGATTTCAAGGGCGACCCTTCCAGCGCCCTGCTGGAAGCCCTGGATCCGGAGCAGAACAATGCCTTCCACGACAATTACCTGGATGTGGACTACGACCTGTCCCACGTCCTGTTCATAACCACGGCCAATTCCGTGGGCCCTATCCAGCCCGCCCTCAAGGACAGGATGGAGATGATAAACGTGAGCGGCTACCTGGCCGAAGAAAAGCTGGAGATAGCCCGCAATTACCTTGTTCCCAAGCAGCTGCGCGAACACGGCCTGCGTGAGGATGAGCTTTCCATAAGTGCCGATGCCCTTAAGGCGATAATCGACGAATATACCCACGAAAGCGGCGTCCGCGCCCTTGAGAAGCAGATTGCGAAGATTGCCCGCGTCACCGCCCGCAAGATGGCTATGGAGGAGGAATTCCCCCGCGTGATCGAGGTCTCCCACCTGAAGGAATACCTTGGCCTTCCCACCAGTTTCCACGACAAGGTGGAGGGGAACGAAGGCCCCGGTGTGGTCACCGGCCTTGCCTGGACCGAAATGGGCGGCGAGATCCTCTTTGTAGAGACTTCCATTTCCGAGGGCAAGGGTGTGCTGAGTATGACCGGCAACCTTGGCGATGTGATGAAGGAAAGCGCCCAGATAGCCTGGCAGTACCTCAAGGCCCATCCCGGCCTTGCCGGCCTGGACACCGAAGGCTTTATGAAAAAGGATGTCCACGTCCACGTCCCTGAGGGTGCCGTTCCCAAGGACGGTCCTTCGGCAGGCATAACCCTGGTGACTTCGATGGTATCGGCCCTGAGGGGCGAAGCCCCCAAAAAAGGCTGGGCGATGACGGGCGAAATGACTCTGAGAGGCCGTGTGCTGCCGGTGGGCGGAATCAAGGAGAAGATCCTGGCGGCCAAGAGGGCCGGCGTCCATACCCTGGTGCTTTCGGAGGAAAACCGCAAAGATGTCCAGGATATCAAGGAAATTTACGTAAAAGGTCTTACCTTTGTGTACGTGAATACCATAGACGAAGTTATCCAGAAACTGTTCTAAAGCATGCAGGTCCGCATTCAGGAAGGCTGGCGAAAAGCCCTTTCCGGGGAGTTTGAAAAGCCCTACTTTTCCTCCCTGGTGAGCTTCCTGCACAGGGAAAAGGCTGCCGGAAAGTGCATCTATCCTCCCGGCGGCTCCATTTTCCGGGCCTTCGACCTCACTCCTCCCGAACAGGTAAAGGTGGTCATACTGGGACAGGACCCCTATCACGGTCCCGGCCAGGCGATGGGCCTTTCCTTTTCGGTGCCCGACAATATCCCCATCCCGCCCTCGCTGCGCAATATCTTCCACGAGATAGAGACCGACCTGGGTATCCGTATGAGCGGCAGGCCCAATCTGGAGTCCTGGGCCCGTCAGGGTGTGCTTCTTCTGAACAGCGTCCTGACCGTGGAGGCCGGGTGTCCCGCCTCCCACAGCTCTATCGGCTGGCAGGAATTCACCGATGCGGTAATCCGCTATCTGAACGATAATTACACGGGAATAGTCTTTCTGCTATGGGGCCGTTTCGCGGCTTCCAAGGCAGCCCTGATAGACCAGTCCCGTCACCACGTGCTCACAGCCGCCCATCCCTCTCCGCTTGCCCGGGGTGCGTTTTTCGGCTGCAGGCATTTTTCAAAAACCAACGCCTTCCTTACAGCTGAAGGCAAAACGCCCATAGACTGGCAGTTATGAAAAAGACAGCGTTATTTCCCGGTTCGTTCGATCCTTTTACGGCCGGGCATCTGAATATCCTGAGGCGGGCCCTCACTATGTTTGACGAGGTGGTGGTGGCCGTAGGCGTAAACCAGGACAAACGCGGTTTCTTCCCTATGGAAAAGCGCCTGGACATTATCTCCCAGGCAACCCGGGGTATTCCCGGCGTGCGTGTGATAGAATACGGAAACCTGACCATCGACACTTGCCGTGAACTGGGAATCAGGCATATAGTGCGCGGAGTTCGCAATATGATCGATTTCGAGACCGAGCGTTCCATTGCCGATGCCAACCGCCGCCTGGCCCCGGAGATTGAAACCATAATAATCCCGACCGCCCAGGAATTCGCACACATATCGTCATCGGCCGTCAGGGATATCCTCCGCCACGGCGGTGACTATTCGGCCTTTATACCGGAAGGAGTGAAGTTATGAGTACTAAGAAATGGATTTCGGTGCTTGCCTGCACCCTTGCCCTGGCCATAGGAGCCGGGGCCCAGTCGCCCTCCTACGATGCCCTGGGCGCCAAACTGGAAGAGTATTTCACTGCGCTTGCAGGCGAAAGTCCCGCCGTCCAGCAGTCCGAATGCGACCAGATTATCGAGGCCTGCCGGGACTCCCTGGTACGTCAGTATGTGACCCTCAGGATTTATGAGCACTACCTTGGCTCGAAGATAATGGGCGACGACGCAGTAGCCGTTCATATTGCCGATAAATGGCTCCTGAGCGGCGCCGTTCCTATGCATACGGACGAGGACCTTCTCAATGCCAAGGTCTATGCGGAATTCAACCGGCATTCCCTTATCGGGATGCAGGCACCGCGATCTTCGGTCATCGCCCCCTCCGGGGCATCGGCGGTGATCCCGCACTCCAAGGCTTCCTACAGCGCCGTGTATTTCTACGATACCGGCTGCACGATGTGCAAGTTGGAATCGGCCCGGCTTAATACCCTCGTGGAGAGCGGCGATTTCCCCCTTTCCGTAGACGCAGTCTATGTGGGGGCCGATGAAGCCGCCTGGAAGGAGTTCATTGCGGCGCATCCGCGTTTCTCGCACTACTGGGATCCCGAGAAAAAGGGGGACTGGCAGCGCCTGTGGGGCGTCCTTAAAACTCCGCAGCTGGTGCTTGTGAGCCCCTCCGGGACCATACTGGGCCGCGGCCTTGACACTCCTGCCCTTCGCATTCTCCTCTCGAAGGAATTCTCCCGGGGCTACACCTGGGGCGAAAAAAGCCAGATGGAGCGCTACGACCAGCTCTTCTCCTCCATCGGCCCCAATCCTTCGGTCGATGACATTCTCTCGGTTGCCGATTATCTGGCCGCCCGCACCTTCGGCGAGGGTGATGTGGAGTCTTTCCGCCAGTGCGAAGGGGACCTGCTGTACTACATCTCCTCCAAGCGTACGGAGAATTTCCAGGATGCGCTTATCCCCTTCATTCAGAAGTATATAGAGATTCCCGATGTATGGGAGGCCGATTCTGCCCCGGTCCAGATGGCCGCTATCCTGAAGGACCTTTACCAGCGCGCCCCCGTGGGTTCGCAGATTCCCGACATCACCGTTCCCGGCATTCTCAGGCGTCGTCCCTGCCTCTTCTCGAAGGACGGGAAGGAGGACCTTTACAATATGAGCAAGCTGGGCGGAAAACATACATACGTACTCTTCTACTCCAATTCCTGCCCCTGCTGCAAGGAGCAACTGGAGGCCATCGACAGGCTGGTGGCGTCCAAGGGCGGAGTGAGGGTGCTTCTGGTCAATATGGACCAGGTTATGGCTTCGGACCAGACTCTGGGACTGCAGCTGCTGGACCGCTTCGACCTCACCGTGCTGCCCTTCGCCCTGGAAATGGACGGCAAGGGTAAGATAGTTCACCGTTACGTACAGTTCTGATATGGCCAGACGTCTGAAACATATCCCCGGAGTGGATCCCGAGTATCTGGAAAAGCAGAAGGAAGCCCTTCTGAGGCGCAACCGCTACGTGCTCCTTTTCAACGACAGCGAAAAGGCCGCGATAGATGAATACTGCGCCCGTTTCAAGGTATCGGCAAGGGCCTCCCTGATGCGCGAGGCCATTATGGACAAGGTCCTGAGCGCACTTCAGGAAAACCATCCCACGCTGTTCTGAGCACGTTTTTCCCGCCCGGTTGCCGTTTCGGGAAAAATGTGTAACTTTGCAGCCCGGTATTGAGATGTGGTGTAATGGTAGCACTAGGGATTTTGGTTCCCTCAGTTAGAGTTCGAATCTCTACATCTCAACCCTTCTTTTCCCATTCCCCTCCCGTCATTCCCGACTTGATTATTCCGTCATTCCCGACCTGATCGGGAATCTCCGGTCCCTGAGGTCCCTGAGCCTGTCGAAGGGCCGGTTTCGCCGTCATTGCCCGACTGTGACCTTCCCGTCATTCCCGACCTGATTATTCCGTCATTCCCGACCGGATTATTCCGTCATTCCCGACCTGATCGGGAATCTCGGTCCCTGAGGTCCCTGAGCTTGCCGAAGGGCCGGCGAATCCATAACCCA
>JAGCYC010000058.1 GCA_017961015.1 Bacteroidales bacterium
AGCCTTGCCGACCGTCACGGCATGCGTACGCTCCTCACTTTCTTCACAAACGGCGGCACAATCAAGAATCCTTACCTTGGGCCCCAGCCACAGCCGGAACCGGGCATCCACAATTCTACCTGGATGTCTTCCCCCGGCCGGGACGTGGTGAACGATCCTTCCAGATGGCCTGTGATTGAGAAGTACCTCAAACAGGTCATTACCCGCTACAAGGACGACCAGCGTGTACTTGCCTGGTGCCTTTATAACGAGCCGGAGAATACCAAGGACTTCAATACCCTCCCTTTCCTGAGGGAAGTGTTCAAGTGGGCAAGGGAAGTGAATCCTTCCCAGCCACTCACTTCTCCCATCTGGCAGTGCCCCGGAAGCGGCGGAACCAATCTGCCCATAGTGGCCTTTGTGTGCGAGCACAGCGACATCCTTTCCTTCCACTGCTATTCGTCCTATCCCGAGTGCAGCAAATTCGTGAATTATATGCTCCAGTTCGGCCGTCCCATCCTTTGCTCGGAATGGATGGCCCGTACCAAGGGCTCGGATTATTTCTCGATACTGCCCCTTTTCAAAAAGCACAAAATCGGTGCTTTCAGCTATGGCCTTGTGAACGGTAAGCAGCAGTGCCACCTTCCCTGGAATGCTGTCGTGGATGGCAGGAGAATCCCCTGGAAGGAAGAACCCCCCGTATGGTTTCACGATATTTTCCGTGCCGACGGAACTCCTTGGAATGCAGCCGAAGTCGCTTTCATCAAATCGATGACCCGTGGAAACGGCAAGCTGGATGTCCACGCCCAGGACTACGGTTCACTCTCGGACGGAAGGAAAGCCCACAGGTATGTGCTTACGAACAAGGCCGGAGCATCCTTGGTCCTGTCGGACTACGGTGCCAGAATAGTAAAGTTGTGTATGCCCGACCGTAGCGAGGTGGTGGACGATGTGATCGTGGGACCCGATGACCTGGCGACTTTCGAGAATGCCAAGCCGGAACGTTTCCTGGGCTGCGTGATTGGCCGATACGGGAACCGCATCAACCACGCTTCCTTCACCCTGGACGGTGTAAAGTACAAGCTTGAGGCCAACGAAATGCTGGGCGGAGAACCGGTACAGTGCCACGGGGCATCTGAGGGCTTCGACAGGTTCCTTTGGGACGGCGTTTGCCTCAAGGAAGATGAAAGGGTAGGAGTCCGCTTCCACCGTGTGTCGCCCGACGGCGAGTCCGGCTTCCCCGGCAATTGCGACTGCTATGTAACATACTGGCTGGGTGAAGACAACGTGGTGAAAGTGGAGTACGAGGCCACGACCGACAAGGCCACGGTGATAAACCTGAGCAATCATTCCTTCTTCAACCTCAAGGGCCGCAGCGGCGGCTATGTGATGGACCATCTCCTGAAAGTGGAGGCCGATGAGTATATTCAGAACAATGCCCAGATGTGCCCGGACCTCATTCTTCCAGTCGAGGACTCTCCGTTTGACTTCCGCGAACCTCACAGGGTGGACTATCGTCTTGATATGCCCAATGAGCACCTGCGTATCATGAAGGGGATGTCGGCTTGCTGGGTAGTCAGGGGTTGGGACGGAAGCCTCAGGCTTGCCGCCGACCTGTATGAACCCCTGAGCGGCCGCGGAGTCCAGACCTGGACAACCGAGCCCGCTATGCTAACTTATACCGCAAGGGGTTTCGACGGCAGTCTTCAGGGAAAGTACGGACCCGTGGACAAGTACGGCGGAATGCTACTGGAGACCATCCACTTTGCCGACAGTCCCAATCAGCCCCGTTTCCCTTCCACGGTCCTCCGTCCCGGACAGAAGTACTACAGCACCACTGAATGGCGTTTCTATGCGAAGTAGTTCCGTCATAGCCGCACTCCTGCTGTTTCTGAGTCCCGTCGTCTGCGGCGGGACCGATGCGGATATGCCTGAGTACCGTTTTACGCATCTGACCCAGGCAAACAGCAGCCTGTGCTATGACGGTATAAGCAAAGTGGTCCAGGACAGCCGTGGTTTTATCTGGATAGGCACTTTCAGCGGACTGAACCGTTATGACGGTACTCATTTCAAGCTATACAGGAAGCAGGACCTGGGCCTGGCTTCCGACTTTGTCCATACGATAATTGAGGACAGGGAAGGAAACCTGTGGGTTGGGACCGATGCCGGTGTAAGCCGCTACCTGTGGAAAGAGAACCGCTTTGAGCCGCTCCGGGATGTGAGTGACAAGGGCTCGGTCGTCCGTAACAAGGTGACTTACCTCCATTGCGGCGTTGACGGAAAGATATGGATAGTAGCCAACTATCAGGGATGCTTCTGCTATGACCCGGTGGACGGAAGTCTCAAGAATTACCGGGATGTGGAAAAGCATACCCCGGAATACGACACGGATGAGCTCAGCATCAGTTTCCGCCGCCTTGTCGAAGATGGCAACGGAGGTTTCTGGGTATCAAAGTACCATTCCAACCTATTTCACGTGGATTCTTCCTTCAGGCACGTGTCGGTGGTCCCGACAGAGCCGGACAGGAATTTTTATAATGGAGACCAGATCGAGCAGCTTTTCATTCAGGACGGGAAACTGATAGTGGCCAGCAACAATCACGGTCTTACCCGGTATAATCCGGCAGACAGGAGCGTAGAAACCCTTTTCAGCCTTCCTGACGGAACCAACCTGGTGGATGCCACAATGGACAAGGGCCGATGGATATGGCTCTCCACAACCCGGGGGGTATGGCGCTGCGACCTTCAGCAGGAGCAGCCGCCCCTGCATTTGGAAAGCAATCCTATGGACCGTTTCTCCATTGCCGGAGACTACGTGCTCACTACCTGCGTTGACCGCGAAGGCGGCGTGTGGATAGGGAGCAAGGACGGGGGAATAAGCTATTCCGGACTGTCCCAGCAGAGTTTCAGGAAGATAAGTTCTTTCCCCGGAGGCAAGCTTTCATCGGCCGTCATAAGCGGTTTTTCAGAAGACGGGAAAGGCGGAGTCTGGGTTTCGACCGAAGCCAACGGCCTTTTCTATTACAAACTGGACAACAACACACTCACGCCCTTCGTCCCCAAAGGCGGAAAGCTTCCGGAGCGTATATGTACTGTACTGTATGATAACGGGAAACTGTGGCTGGGGACGCTTTACGGTCTGTACTGCATTGACGATTCGGGGCGGCTCCGCCATTACGGAATGCTCAGGCGGTCGGCCGGAATCTCCGATCCCCGCGTCTATGTTATACATAAGAGCGGCGACGGTACCCTTTGGTTCGCCAATACGCTCGGCCTTTTCCGTTATGTGCCGGAAACAGACACAATCGTACAGGAAAACGCTTTCAACGGTGTATTCATCACCTCGATGACTGAGACTGCGGACGGGCTTATGTGGCTTTCCAGCTATGCCACAGGCCTTTTCGTATGGAATCCGGTAAATGGGGAGCTGGTTGCCAACTACCGCTATGGCGACGGGTCGCTTCTCCCCTCCGACAAGATATCTTCGGTTTTTGCCGATTCAGAGGGAAATATCTGGACCGTAGGATTCAGCTCCGGCTTTGCAAAGCTGACTGACGGCCGTTTTACTGTCTTTGACAAGTCCACGGTACCCGCACTCACGACCGGCGTCTTTTTCCATATGGCCGAGGATGCCGACGGGAATCTCTGGCTCAATTCGGATAAGGGCCTATACCGCTTCAATCCCGAAAACGGGACAATTAACCTCTATACCGAATTCGACGGCTTGCTGGACAACAAGCTGACGAACAGTCTTGCCGTTCTTTCATCTGGGGAGATACTGGCAGGCTCCGACAATGGTTTCATCCGTTTCGCACCTTCTTCCTTCCTGCCGATGGACACTCCGCCCCAGGTCCTTATATCACAGATGCACGTGGGCGGCGACATCATCGGCTGTAATCCGGATTGTCAGAAACGGATAAAACTGGGACCCCACCAGAATTCCTTCGGCTTTGAATTCTCGGTTATGAACTTCAGCGCCCACGCTTCCAACCAGCTGCGTTGCAGGCTGAGGGGCTGGAGTAACGACTGGCAGGACGTGTCTGTACAGAAAGAGGTGTACTATTACAATCTGCCCTCCGGAACCTATTATCTGGAACTTCAGGAAAGCGTGTCCGGGAATTCGTGGATAAATGCCCACGAAACCGTGGTGATAAGCGTAAGTCCGACCTTCTTCAATTCCATTCCGGGTATTTCCCTGGTGGTGCTGCTTATTCTGGCAGCCTTTGCCGTAGCGCTTTACTTCATACTGAGGAAGCAGAAGAAAACCCTCAACCAGAAGGCTCAGGAAGAGCTTTTCCAGGAGAAGATGAGTTTCTTCAGCCACGTTATCCACGAAATCAAGACTCCGCTCACTCTCATAAAGACTCCGCTGCAGAACGTAATGACCAACGACGGGCTTGATGAAGATACGCGTCACGACCTGGATGTTATGAAGAGCAATACTGACTATCTCTCACTCCTGGTCAATGAGCTCCTGGAGTTCGTAAGGATAGAAAGGAACGGCTATATACTCAATAAGCAGGATATAGACCTTGTGGACGCTCTGAGTTCCATCGTTTTCAATTATTCAGACACTGCGAAGGGCCGGAACATAAGCATAAACCTTTCCCTGAAAGATGCCCATCTATGGGTATCGGCCGATCCTGCGGCACTTAACAAGATCCTGAACAACCTGCTTATAAACGCGCTCAAATTCGCCGAAACCAGGATTGACATAGTCCTGTCGGCCACCTCCGACGGAATGGCCAGGCTCTGCGTGTGCAATGACGGGGCCAGCATACCGCCAGAATTCAGGGAAGATATCTTTAAGCCCTTCGTGCAATATCACGACGACGGTTCCCGCCTGCACAAGGGAATCGGCATAGGTCTTCCCCTTGCCAGGTCCCTGGCCAGGAAGCACAGCGGCGATATTTGCCTTGATTCCGAGTCAAAAGATACATCGTTCATATTTACGATACCCCTTACGTCCGCCCCTCAGTCTGCGGCAATCGAATCCAAGGCAGCCGAGGATGTGAACGAAGACAGCAAACCTATTATCCTGCTGGTTGACGACAATGCCGAACTCAGGGAATATATGTCCCGGAAACTTGGCGACCGGTACAGTGTTCTGCTCTCTTCGAACGGTGCATCGGCCCTTGGAATAATGAAGGAGAGTAATGTGGACTTGCTTATAACCGATATAGCAATGCCCGGAATAGACGGGCTGGAACTCTGCCGGCAGGTACGCGCCGATGTGGAAATCTCTCACGTCTCGATCATCGTACTGTCGGCCAGGGCTTCGGTGGAATCCAAGATCCAGGCGATGGAAGCCGGGGCCGACCTGTATCTGGAGAAGCCATTCGACCTTGCCTACCTGCGCAGCTGCATGCGCAATATGCTTGAGAGGCGGAAGCTGATGAGGGACGCTATGGTGTCAGGTTCGTTCGATGCAGATGTCTCAATGTTCGGCCTTCCCAGGCGTGACGAGGAATTCCTCAGGACCTTCGATTCCTTCATCAAGGAGAATCTGGGCAATTCGGAACTGTCGAACGAGATGATAGCCGACAAACTGTGCATAAGCCAGTCCACCCTGATACGCAAGATACGCAAGATGCTCAACACCTCGCCCAGCAACTACATCCGGACAAAGCGGCTTATTTACGCTGCGGCTATGCTCAAGGACAGTCACGGTAACAATATCACCGACATCTGCTACGCTTCCGGCTTCACCAACGAAAGCTATTTCGCGAAGTGTTTCAAGGAGCAGTTCGGGCTCACGCCATCTGAATATGCCGCGTCCTGACGTCTGAGAGGCATCTTTCCCAAAATGAAAGATAATTTGTGTTTTCTGAAAATAATCTTTTGCAAGCTTGTTTTCAGAAAACGCAAATTTGCATTTGGAATAACCATCCACTGAAACTTTTTAACTGCGCAGATAACTATGATTAAACAAAACAAGATGGAGTACTTTACTCCGGAATCCGCCCAAATCCTGCTGAGGGCGGAGTCTCCGCTTTGTGTGAGTGGAGGCATCGAAAAACTGAAGCAGGAGGAGAATCTTTTCGATTGGGACGATGACGATCCCGCTGTTTAACCTGTAAAATGAAAAAGACGATGAAAAAGACACTCATTATTGCGGGTCTGGCAGCAGCCGCACTCGCCCTTGTTTCCTGCCAGAAGGTACAGGAAGTCCAGCCTGAGGACAGCAGCGCTGCTCAGGAAGAAAACGTCGTGGAAGCCGGAACCGGCGAAACAGTGTTCACACTGCTGGCTACCGCTCCTGAGACCGACCCCGAAACCGGAGAGCCCGTTTCGGCACCGGGCGTGAGGACAAGCCTGTCCGGTCTGGATGTATCCTGGAAAGTTGGAGATAAGATCCGTGTGAACGGAATCGAGTCCAAACCCCTTGCGGCCGACAAGATCAAGTCCCCTACCAGCGCCGAATTCGAATTCGATCAGGAAGTCACGGCTCCTTTCGAGGCCGTTTATCCCTCAGAGGCCTACGAGGCCGATTCCTATGCCTCGGGCAGCGCCAGAATGAGCCTTCCTTCCACCCAGACCTATGAGGCCGGCAACTTCGATCCCGCCGCAGCTGTCATGATAGGTACGGGAACGAGCGGAGTGGCCTTCCATCATGCTGTGGCCTATCTCAAACTCAGCTTCGACCAGCCCGTAAAGAGCGTGAGAGTGATGGCAAACGACGGAACCCGTGTGGCTGGCCGTATGGATGTGGATTTTGGAACGCTTGCCATGACAGACCACTATGCCAGCAGCAAGGAGTACAACACCGTTACCCTTGACTGCGGAAGCGGTGCGGCTGCGAATGATCCCCTGGTAATCGCAATCCCCGCAAGGTCTTATCCCGAGGGCCTGAACATCTTCGTGGTCACCACAGACAACAAATACCAGATCGTACGCACCGGTGCCGTGGACCTCTCCACCAAGGCCGGCGTCATAGCTCCCCAGAGCAAGAGCCTCAACAAGCTTGCCGCTTATTCCGGCCCCGGCATCTACAGTCACACCGACTGGAAATCCTTCGTCTGTGCCGATGAATCCAAGTTCACCACCGACACATATCGTCAGGGAAACTCGGACGCCTGGAAGGGAGAAGACGGCGAGATCAATATCTACAGTGATTTCACGGTTGCAACAAATATCCAGCGTCACGGCAGCAACGGTGCCCAGTTCGAAGGAGCGGAAAATAATATCTATTTCCTCGAAACACTGGACGGTAACGGCCATACTCTTACCCAGAACGCTTCCACCGTTCCTCTGGTAGCTTGGCTTGGCAGTGCAAGCGAGAGCGGCACCATCAAGAATCTCACTCTGGCGGGAAGTTGCACCGAGCTCGGAACCTGGGGCAATGCGGCCTTCGCCGTGCGTATTTTCCGGAATGGAACGCTGGACCATTGCGAGAACAAGATCAATACCGTGTACGAAGAAACCGAGGCGGCCCACAGCGCGCTGTATTTCGGAGGCCTCGCAATTTCCAATGGCGGTATGATCAGTGACTGTACCAACAGCGGAAATATGGATATTACCATTCTCTGTGATGCACAGCGTATCTTCAACCTTGGAGGCGTGGCTACTGCCAACAGATACGACAACGCCTGCGGAGACTTTGTGCGCTGTGAAAATACCGGAAACCTGACTGTAGTCAAGAATGCTTCCGGGGATGAAAAGCAGTCCCTGGTTAACTGCAGCATTGCCGGTATCTGCGGCAATGTGGTACAGGGAGAGCCCGGAACGGCGTACACGGGCGTCTATTCCCGCTTTGTAAACTGCGTGAACAGCGGCAATATCACCTTCTGGGAAGAGAAGTCCGGAGTATCCAGCGGTACTCAGCTGGCAGCGGGCATAGGCGGTATTATCGGCATGGCTACAAAGTATAATGCCGAGTGTCCATATGTGGGAGCTAACGACAGCGGTTATTATTTCATTCTCGACGGTGGCCACAACATCGGAACCATCGATGTCAGTTCGGGAAATACTGCCCAGCCTCTTGCGAATAATATGACCGGGGCACGCCAGACCTATATCGGCGGCCTGGTCGGCTTTGCTATGGGCAGCAACAATCCCAATACTGCAACTAACGCAGACTATTATCCCATTATCCGCGGTTATAACGATTCCACTATCAAGCTGGGTTCCGAAGGCGGCAGTGAGGCGGCCGGAGGACTTGTAGGCGGCGGCGGTTTCCTCAAATTCGAGTATCTGAGCAATTCCACCACCGTGTATGAAAAGTCGGCCAATCCTGGCAGGACTCCTGTCAAGGTGGGTGGCGTGTCTCCGATGATCGGCTGGGTTGTCAAGCGCTGCATTGCTGTTCCTACATCCATAATTACCTTGAAGATGGATGCAAGCGGCCTTAACGGGCTCACAGTATTCGGTCAGGGAATCGGCGTTACCGGTAATGTTTCAAAGAATGCTGCTGGAGCAATAGACGGCACTAACAAGGCCCCTCTGATTATCTTCGAAAAGTATAATACCAACTATTACAATCTGGCGATCAAGTATGCCGACGAGTCTACTGAACCGGCAGCGTCGCTTGCTAAGGGCTATCAGGCTGCCTCGAAGACTTTCTATGGAAAGGCAACTACCAGCGGAACATATCTCCGTGACGCCGGCTATGTTAAGTTTGTCGCTTTCGAATAACAGTTTGACACTATGAAAAGACTCGCAGTTGCGGCTTTTGTGCTCCTGACCTGCTTCCTGGCACCCCAAGCCGGTGCCAGGAAGGCAAGGCGGGCAGCGGAGCCTGTCATCAAGGTGCCCAACCTTTCCTTCTCACTGTCTTCCGACGGCAGCGCCGCCGTGTTTGAAATAGAGGGGAAGGAGTCAGCGGCGCTCCGCGGCGCCGATTTCTGGCGCCTAATCCTGGATGACGGCCTAAAGACCGAGATTCCGGTGCTGTCCTCGCAGCAGAAAGGAGAGGTGTCGGTATCGGCGGACGGAGCGATAAAGGTTGTATACCGCGAGCTCATTTCTGAATGGGGCCAGGCATACAAAGTATGCTTCACCCTTGACATAAAGGCCGAGGACGGCTTGGTAAAGTTTACCCCAAGCATTGAGAATAACACTGAGAATGTCCGCGTGAACGAGGTCCAATGCCCAATGGCCGGCTTCTCCGAGCTCTGCGGACCCAAGGCCGACGATGCCCTTTACCTGCCCACCGGTCTTGGCCGGAGGATTGAGGATCCCTGGGCTTGGTTGGAAGCCTCCACCTCGAAGTATTACCTCCACGACGAAAAGGAAAACACCTACAACATTCCCTATCCCCGCTCTACGATGAGCTGGTTCGGAATTCAGAGCGGCGACAAGTTCCTTTATCTGGTGCGTCCGGACAAAGAAATGCGTTACTGCTTCCTTTCCCTGCGCCAGAAGATCCACGCCGATCCGTCTGAGCTCACCCTCTATTTCAACCACTTCCCTATGGCACGTCCGGGAGAGAAGCTCACCCTTCCACCCTCCTGTGTGGGGCTGTTGGACGGCGACTGGAGAGCGGCTGCCAGGAAGTACCGTACCTATGCCGACAAGACCTTCTACAAAGTCCCGAAGAAGGCCGATTGGGTAAAGAATATGAGCGGCTGGCAGCGTATAATGTTCCGCACACAGTTCGGAGAAGACCTCCTCAAGCCTTCCGATCTTCCGGAAGTGTTCCGTATAGGGCAGCGTTACGGCTTAAATACCATCTTCATCTTCGCCTGGTGGCTGGAAGGTATGGACCGTGCCTATCCCAAATATGAGGAGCCGTGGCCCGGTGCCTTCGAGGAACTAAAAGAGAATATCCGGAAGGTTCAGGAAATGGGCGGTCATATAATTCTGGAGTGCAACTGTCACTTCCTTGACCAGCAGTCGGATTTCTATAGGGAGTTCGGGGATCAGGTGAAGATCATAGATATTAACGGCAGTGACGTCCGCTCGCAGTATTCCTATGCCGGACGTGGCGAGTACCGGATTGTTAACGGAAAGAACCAGTTCCCCCTCATCTGCACTTGTACCCCTTTGTGGAGGAACCAGGTGCTATCGCAACTCCGTTTGATGGGAGACGAACTGGATGCCCAGTGCGTCTTTGCCGACTGCTATGGCGGTTGTCCCTTCCAGCCTTGCTTCAACCCCGCCCACGAGCACGGCAACCGTATCGATGAGGAATGGGCTGGCAAGCGTGCCTTCTGGGAGGCGGCCGAGGCTTATGCCGATGAATCCGGCCGTGTCCTTGCCACCGAGGTGGTATCTGAAGGAGCAGCGTGCTACAACCAGTTCATCCACGGGAATGTGAACGCTTCGTTCGCAATCAAGAGTGACGAATTCCCTCAGCTTTTCCGCTATGTGTATCCGGAAGTGATTACTTCCAACCGGGGCGTACGCTGCTCGGAAGGTCAGTATGACCGCCAGCTGAAATATGCAATGATGACGGGTATGCGTATGGATGCAGAGGTGTTCGTTTGCCGTGCCCCAATTGACAGGGACCCGGCTTATGCCGAATGCATAAAGTATTGTACGGACAAGCTTGACAGCTATGCGGAATATTTCTATGACGGCCTGTTCACGGTCCTGGATGTAAGTCCAAGGCCTTATTACCTGAAGCTTGCCGAGTACTATAATGCCGATAAGACCAAGGTGCTCAGGATCCTGTATAACGCATCCTACCGTACATCTGCCAGCTTCAAGGGCATATCCCTCGGGCCCGATGAGATGCGTTTCGACGTTTTTGACGCTTCTGCGTATAACGACAGCCTATAGACAATGAACAAAGCTGCCTTAAGGATACTTCTTCTGTCTTTTTTGCTCTGTCTGTCCTGCTCGGCCACAAAGATGCCAGGCGGGAAGGACAGGAAGACCGTTGCAGAACCCGGTCGGCTGATGTATTGCGACTTCGACCTGTACACCCAGCCCCTGGATGCCGTATCTATGTCGGTTTCAGAAACAGGAAATCCCCATAAGGATGCGGTGAATCCTTCCAAAAGATGTGCTGTGGCCGTGTCTCAAGGAGAAAATTATGGCTGTGCCTTCGTGACGCTTTCCCGGGCTATGGATTTTACCCTGAACGCACCGGTTATCAAAGTTAAGATATTATCTCCACGGGCCGGGGTAAGGATCTGCTGCCAGATTAAGCGCAAGGCTTCGGGCGACAGTGAGGACTGCCCGCGCCTGAACGAGTATGCAACTAGTAGCAAGGCAGGGGAGTGGGAGGACTACTGCTTCGATTTCTCTTCCCAGAATCCCGTGAGCAACTGGTATCAGAAGATCGTTTTCTATTTTGATCCGGGCAACGGCAACGTCGGAGAGGCGTGGTACTTTGACAGCATAGAGGGACCGGACGATGACCTGAGCTCCATCTCGCTGTTCCAGCGCCCGTTCAATCATCCTTACATAGAGGCCGATCCTGCCTACCCCTGGAGGAGCGTCTGTATTGCGGCGGGTTATGTCTTCAGTCCGGAGGAGACCAAGGACGGCAACTGGTATTATTATGTGCGGGGCAGCAGCGGCAGCAACATCGGCTCAAGCGAGCACCAGACCATCGGCCTGCTTACACAGAAGGCTGGGAAGTTCAATCCACTTGGCAAGTGGGACGATTACAAGGGCAATCCCGTTATAGACGTAGGTGCTGCAGGGGAATGGGATGAGTGGCGTATCCTTGGTCCCGCCCCTTGCGTAATGCCCGACGGAAGCGTACAGATGTTTTACAAGGGCCGCCCTTACGGCGACAGGAGCAACAAACTCTGCGGGCTGGCAGTGAGCGACGACTGGTATCATTTCACGAAAGTCTCGGACGGTCCAATATACGAAGGTAATCCTGCGTGCGTCATATACAATGACGGGAAGTATTATTATTACCAGGGCTGCTGGCTGCGCATTTTTACGGATCCGATGAAAATAGACGAGGCCGAGGTGGTGAAATGTCTGGAAGCGGGTGACGGCCCGGCAAACTTTGACCGCGTGTGCGTGTATGGAAACCGGGTATTCAGGCTCAAGGGTCTGGACAAGTGGATTATGACTTATTATGGGAGCTCTTCCCACGCCGATTTCCCTGACAGGGCCCACGCCGCAGTTTCCGACGACCTTGTTCACTGGACCAAAGTGGACAATCCACGTCCTTTGTTTACCAGAGGCCCCCGCGGAGCGTGGGACCAGGGAGGTATATGGCTCCCGATGATATTCGAGTTTGAGGACAAACTATATATGTACTACGAAGCCTGGGGCCGGGAAGGCTTTGTTCCCGACCGCGACCAGGATTATTTCCGCCCCGGCCTGTCTCAGGTAGGGGTTGCAGTATGTGACAAAAAAGCTTTTATAGAGTGGCTTGGCTATGAACAGTAAACGAATACTTCTGCTTGTAACTGCCTCACTGGTCCTGGCCTCGTGCAAAGAGACTTTGCCCGATTCCGACGGAAACGGAGGCGAGGAAAAACTGCCTCCTGTGGCGCTTCAACTCAGTTCGGAGCCTGTGAGCAGGACCGTGCTTGGCGACGAGGAAGGCGGCGTTTACCGGGTATGGTGGTCGGACGGCGACCGTGTCTGCGTAAACGGAGTTAAGTCATCGATGCTAATCGGGGCCGGTGAAAAAGCTGCCAAGGCCGAGTTTAAACTGGAGGGGGTCAAGGCTCCTTATCACGTCGTGTATCCCTCCATCCGCTGCAGTTCGATGACTCCGGACGGCAAGGCAAAAATCAGCCTGCCCGCCGTCCAGTCCTGGATCAAGGGTTCCTTCTCGAGCGGTGCAGCGATGCTCTATGGCACATCGGAAAGCGGCGAATTCTCACTTCATAACCTTTGCGGTGTAGTGAGAATCCCTGTAGTCAAGGGCGCGTCATACGGGGACAGGCTTAACAGTGTTACCCTTTCAAGCTCCTCTGCCGCTGCACCTTTGTCCGGCTCTTTCATCCTGGATACGGTTGACGGCAGCCTGGAATGCAGCGAAGGCGATGCCTCGCTTTTGCTGCCACTGCCGGCAGGCGGCTTGGCCCTGGATGACAATACTCCGGAGTACATCCATATCTGCATACCCGGCGGAGAGTATCCCGAGGGCCTCAACATTATCCTTGCAAACGACGAAGGCAGTATGCTCTGTGAATGGACCTCGGAGACCGAAGTCCCCGCAGGCGTCATGGTCACTCTTCCCCAGATTGCATTCAAACCTTCTTCCACAAAGCTCATCGACAGTATCGACTCCTGGAATGAATTCGCGGCAGCCGTGAATGAAGGTGACTACGAACGCTGGATAAACGATGAAACGGGAGAGGCCAGCATAGTAGGCGACATTTCGTACGGCGGCGACCTTACTGCCATTACGACTCTTCCCGCCGGCCTTGTCCTGAACGGAAACGGGCATGTGATCAAGAGGGCGGCAGCTACCGAGCCACTTATAGTCTTGGTGGACAAGGGCGCAACTGTCAAGAACCTCACGGTAGGAGGAACCAGAGTGGCTCCCAGCCCGACCGTGGACCGCGGGACAGGCAACCTGGCGGCTTTCAACCGGGGTCTCATAGAGAATTGCGAGAGTCAGATGGATGTGAGGCTGACAGGCCTCAATACGACCGTTGTCATAGGCGGTCTGGTAACGGACAATGCCGGGGTAATCAAGGATTCCCGCAACAGCGGCGACATTTCGATAACTATGAACATATCGGCAAACCGGAACGTCTATGGAGGCGGAATCTGCGGCCGTGGTTTCCGTCCTCTGAACGGAGTACAGTTCTGCGGAGACTTCATAAACTGTGAGAACAGCGGCTCCATAACAATTTACCGTACTGCCAGCGGCAATTTCTCCATGTGCCGCTTTGCAATTGCCGGTATAGTGGGCTGCCTGGACTATGGCGTAAAGGACGAATGTTTCACTACGGTACGGGACTGCAGCAACAAAGGCAGCATAACCGTATGGCAGGACGACAAGCACACCAATGCCAACTACTCTTACTCGGTGGGCGGCATAGTAGGACGCTGCTGCATATACAATCCGAATACGGACTTCTATTATCTGGTGGGCGGAGCCAGTGCTACGGCACATGACGGTTATTATGTAGTAATCGAAGACTGCGACAACAGCGGTGCCATTGACGTGAGCATAGCTTCACAGACTTTCAAGCCCACCGATTCCGGCGCCCGTCAGGTTTATGTGGGCGGAATCGCCGGCTGCCTGCAGTCCAGGTGGGACAGCTGGGCAAGTGTTTCCGGCTGCACCAGCGTGGGCACCATCCGTACCGGGCACCTGGCAGCCACCGATATTACCGGAGGTATAGTCGGCGGAGGCGGCTATCTGAACATAAGCAACTGCCGCAGCGATATTTCGGTGGGCCTGTCCAAGAATGAGCTGTATACAGCAAAATATATGGGCCTGTCCGGTGCTATATTGGGCCTGGCTCTTAGGGATATGGAAGTGAAGGACTGCGAGGGCGCCCTCGTCTTTGACAAGGGTACGAGCCTGGGATACCGCGGTACCGGATATGTGGGTGGCGCCGCGCATAACGGGAACATAAAGGAGCATGTGGCCAACGTGGGCTACGCCTCCCTTACCCTCAGCGGGACCAACTGGTTCTCGGGTACAATAAACGGAGAGCCGGTCAAACTTGAAAACGTGGCTATGGCCGATAACGAAGGCAAGATATTCGGAACCATCACTCTCAAATAGCGCGACACTATGAAAAGACAGTTCATACTTTCATTTATGCTGTTTCTGCTCGCAGTGGGAGCGGCTGCCCAGAGTATTACCGTGAGAGGTACGGTCACCGACAATGAGGGAGAACCGCTTCCGGGTGTCGCCGTGATAGACAAGTCCAAGACTACGAACGCAGCAGTGACAGACCTTGACGGTAAATACAGTATAAAGATTTTCAAGGACGGTTTCCTGGAATTCTCCTGTCTTGGCTATACTACGGTACTGGAGGCCGTGAATTCCCGCAGCGTGATAGATATTACGCTCACCCCCGACACCTATGCCCTGGAGGATGTGGTCGTAATAGCCTACGGTACCGCCAAGAAATCGGACCTTACCGGAGCAGTGGCGACGGTTGATATGCGCTCCATCGAGGATGTGCCCGCTACGTCGGTGGAATCGGCCCTGCAGGGAAGGGTGGCAGGGGCCGAGTTCGTGTCGTCCACGGGTGAACCGGGCTCATCGGCCTCGGTACAGATTCGCGGATCACGATCCATATCGGCCGGAAATGAACCTCTTATCGTGGTTGATGGCGTGGTGGATGCCGTGTCCAGCCTGAATGAGATAAACCCTTCGGACATAAAGTCAATCTCGGTCCTTAAGGATGTATCTTCCACTTCCCTCTACGGAAGCCGCGGCGCAAACGGCGTTATCCTCATTACCACCGAGAGTCCCGTGGCATCCAATTTCTCGGTCAAGTTCAAGGCGACCGGGGGAGTGAGCCAGATTGCCGGAGGCCTTGACATCATGAATGCCAGCGAGTTCGCCGAATACTGCAACATGTGCCTTTATTTCGACTCCTCCCTGGCCGGGAAGCCCCAGACCGCGTCCACTTATTATTTTGACGATCCTTCGAAGTACGGCGAAGGGACAGACTGGGTGAAGACCATGTCCCGCACGGCCTTCTATCAGGACTATAACCTTTCGGCCACCGGAAGGTCAAAGGTGGTGAAGATAGAGACCAACTTCGGCTACAACAACACGCAGGGTATCATTATCGGCTCGGGCTTCCAACGCTGGACCGGCCGTGTCCTCGTGGAGGCCAAGCCGTTCAAATGGCTGCAGGCTGGCGTGAGGGTTTACTACGCCAACAGGAGCAGCGATTTTGCAACTGCCTCCATCACGGGGACCAGCGCCACCGCCGCAATTTATCTGAGCCCCCTGCTCGGAATTGAGGATACCTGGAATTCATATGGCTCCGAGGTGGCCGCCGGCGGTTCGGTCTTCAACAACCCCTACATAGAGGCGAACAACATCACCAACCGCAAGAATATGGCAAACCTCAACCTGATGCCGTATCTGCACCTCTACCTGGGCAATTACACGCAGGTGCTCAGCAAGTTCTCCTATGTCCAGCAGGACGACAAGCGTTTCTATTACTCGCCGTCGTTCATGCCTGTGGCTAAGCGCTACCTCAGCGGCGGAACCGCGGTTGCCGAGACTTACCTGAGCCGCATGATCCTGTCGGAAAATACCGTCACCTTCAAAAGGACCTTCTCCAGGAACCATACCGTGGACCTGCTGGGCGGTTTCACCTTCGAGACAAAGGATGCGGACTACACCTATACCCGCGGCACCGGTTACCTGGACGACAACGTGACGGCCAAGAACATGGGCAGCCTCCTGGATCCCCGCAACCTGAGCATCAACGACTACGAGACCATAAGGACCAGGGTCTCCTTCCTGGCCAGGGCGAATTACGACTACAGGAAGAAATACTATCTTACCCTTACCGCCAGGGCCGATGGTGCCTCCAACTTCGCCCCCAGCCGCAAATGGGGCTTCTTCCCTGCAATAGCCCTCCGCTGGAATGTGAACAAGAACCTTTCCCTCCGTGCCAGCGCCGGCCGCAGCGGCAACGACGCCATATCGCCCTACCTCTCCATTCCCACCCTTACATCGGCAAGGACAGGATGGATATTCGGCGACTATCAGCCCATCAGCTTCTACAACACCCGACTGGCCAACAGCAACCTCACCTGGGAGACCACCGATTCTTACAACCTGGGCCTGAATGCATCCTTCCTGAAGGAAAGGATACAGCTGGAGATGGATGCCTACCATTCCCGGACCAAGGACCTGCTGCTTGCCCAGAAGATAAACCGGGCTTCGGGTTACGACGTGTGGTTCAACAATGTGGGCAGTACGGTGAATACCGGAATCGAGGCGAGCCTTACCACCCGTAACATAGTCAAGAAGCGCTTCGGCTGGAGCACTACCCTCACACTGAGCCACAATGTGCAGAAAGTCCAGGATGTGGGTCAGGAAGGCCTTGTGGGAACATTTTACAACCCCCGCAATACAACTCAGCCGCTTTACGGCTACAAGAACGGCTATCCTGTGAACTCCATCTGGGGTTACCAGTATGCCGGAGTATGGCACAGCCAGGCCGAGATAGACCGCAACAAGATTACCCATACCTATGTGTCGGATTCGAACCCGAGCCTGGGCGGCACCCGTTATGCCGATATAAACAACGACGGGATACTGGACCAGAACGACCTCGTTTTCCAGGGCAGTTCGGACCCCGTACTGTACGGCGGCATACAGAATACCATAACATGGAGGGATCTTACGGTCAAAGCCTTCTTCGCGTATTCGCTCGGAGGCAAGATATACAATATCTGGCAGTTCTGGAACGGTTCCGGCTCAAGGGCCTACAACAAATACCGTTTCCTGCTTGATTCCTGGCATCCGGTCAGGAATCCCGATTCCGACATCCCCAGGGCGGGATACGAGGACTTCGTGGGAAGCGACCGTATGCTTTACGACGCATCCTGGTTCCGTCTGAAGGAACTTTCGGTGAGCTACAGGCTCAAACTTCCGGCCAAGGTCAAATGGATAAAGAGCGTGCAGCTGGGCGTCAGCGCCGAGAACCTTTTCCTCCTGAAGAACTACATCGGCTTCGATCCTGACGTATCCACCGAATCCGGTGCAAGGAGGATAGACAACGCCTCCTATCCACGTCCGAGGACTTTCGTGTTCAACATTAATCTGACGTATTGAGTTATGAAAGCAAGACTGATAATACTGCTTACAGCTGTGCTTGCGTGCTCCTGCTCGCTTGACGAAAAGCTCACCTCATATTCCGTCCAGACAGATTATTACCGGAATGCGAAAGAGATCCAGACGGGCCTTAACGCTTGTTATTCGCCTATCCGTGAGATCTATGCAAATGTGAGTTTCTGGCAGATGACCGAGTGCGCCACCGACCTTATGTACCTGAATGTGCACAACCAGTACAATGCGATATGCAACGTGACGCCTTCCCGTCCGGGCTGCGCAATCACCATCTGGAGGGCCGGTTATCTTGGCGTTTCCAGGGCGAACAGCATCCTGGCGGCCATTCAGAGGGCCTATTCCAAAGGATGGATATCGGCCTCGGAGGAGAGTGAACTCAGGGCCGAAGCCATAATCCTCAGGGCATTCTACTACTATGTGCTCACCGCAACCTTCGGCGACGTCCCCTTCTACGAGGAGGAGGTGACCGAGCAGAACCGTCCCAGGATAACCGCGCTCCCGAGAATGAGTGCCGATGCCACCAGGGACTGCATGATAGATGAACTCCGTGCCGCGGTGCTGCCCCTTACAAGGGGAGGCGGACAGCTTCTTCCCCTTGTGCGAACCTACGACGACGGCACGTCCTACCGTATGGGGGCCGCAGTGGGCCTGTTCCTGGGCGGCAGGATGGCCCTGTGGAACCACAGGTGGCAGGACGCCGTGGATTTCTTCTCCTCGCTTGAAGACATCTACGGGGAACTGTCCAGGTATCCGCTTACCGACATACCCTTCAGCCGAAAATATACTCCGGAATCCATCTGGGAAGTATCCCAGACCTACGAGCCGTACGGCCTTCAGGTGGTAGCCGCGATAGCCCCCTGGTCCACGCCGGTAAGGCGCATGGTCTATACCGACGATGAGCAGGCGGTCGCCGAATCGACCCACTGCTTCTACAACGGTATAGCCATACCGGAACTGGGGAGGGAATCGCACATCTACACCTGCGCTCGTCCCACGGCCTATGTCTATCAGAACCTGCTGGCGTACAATTCGCCCGACCTCAGGACCGGCGAGTATTCCGACGGAAGCAATACTCCCCGTGGCGGAAGCGGCACCCTGGCATGGAGGTGGAGCGGCTTCGATCCCACCACGCCCGAGGAAAGCTGGACTCCCGCATCCCGCGGAGTCTACTGGTTCACCGCCGTGGGCAAGGCGAGCGCCTGCCCCTGGCTGGGCAACAAGTTCTGGTGCTACGACATGAAGTACACCAGGGACTATAACAATTACAAGGTATTCCGCTACGCATCGGCACTGCTGGGCCTTTCGGAGGCGTATCTGGAACTTGGCGACCTGCCGCGCAGCGTCCAGTACCTTAACAAGACAAGGCGCAGGGCCGGCCTCAACGACCTCTCCCTTACCGACGTGGGAGGCGAGAAGGAAAGGCTCATGGAAGAAATCCGCTGTGAATGTGCGAAGGAACTGTTGGGTGAGTTCCAGCGGAAGTTCGACCTGGTGCGCTGGGGAATATGGTATGAACGGACCATCCAGTACAATACGGCATCCAACCTGATAGCCAACATACGCCCCTGCCATCGCTACTGGCCCATCCCTTCGGATCAGGTGGCGGCCTCGGGCGGAGTGCTGGACAATAAAGAATATGGAGAGTAAGGCTATGAAACGGATAATCCTATTTGTACTTGCATCATGCCTGGTGCTCGGCTGCAGCAGGCCGTTCAGCACTTCCATAGACCTTGGAGTGAACAATACCAGGATAAATATTCCCTGGGCCGATGCCCAGCGCTCTTTCGACTTTACTTTCCCCGTGTATTCTTCCGGGAGCTGGGATGCGCAGATAGTGGCGGGCGGCGACTGGCTCAGGATTTCCGGGGCTTCCGGAACAGGGACCGGATACATCCACTGTACCAGCCAGCCCAACCTGTCAGGGGTTCCGCGGGCGGTGATAATGGAAGTCCGGGGCCAGGGCAAGATTATACCGGTGTACATAGTCATTTCCTCCGCCGACCTTGCAGCGACCGAGCTGGAGGATGCCGACCTTGACAATTATCTGATCTGAAACGGCCATGAAAAGATTCATCCCACTGATATGCATCCTTTTTACCTGCCTCTGGTCCTGTGTGAAGAAGGCGGAACTCACCGAAGTGGTGGAACTTGGATGCGCCCTTACGGAAGTTACAGTTGACGCTTCCGCCGGATCCCATACCTTCGATATCCTGTGTGGAGGTCATTGCGAGGCCGTTCTCTCTGAAGGACAGGGCTGGGCCCGGCTTAACGGCCGGCGGAGCCTGGACGGAGACGGCACCTTTACCGTGGAGTACGATGCCAATACCGCCGAGGAACGCAGGGCCGTGGTGACAGTAAGCTCCGGGCACCGCAGCCTGAGCCTCATTATAATTCAGGAGTCGGCAAACGGGCAGGAGTTCTATTTCCCCCAGCACAACATGCTCATCGGCTTTGAAGGGGGCGTTTTCAACATCCCGTTCGTCTCGTCGGTCAAACCCTCGGAAATCTCATATTCCGTCGAATACGAGGACGGCGACGGCTGGATAGAGGAACCTCTGGGAGGAGTGGCCGACGACGGCCGCCTGTGGTTCAGCGCCCTGGAGAACATGAGCCCTTCCCGGAGGGGCGCCATCATAAGCTTATCGGCCCCCGACAAGGTGGGCAGGACCATGCTCTCCCGGCTTTATGTATCGCAGAAGGCCGGAGGCGAAGAGCCCACCATCCCTATCGGCATAGACAGGCTTAAACAGCTTACTGCCGATGACCTGGACGGCGAAAACCGCATACGCAAGAACTATGTCGTACGGGGCCGTGTCATAAACGACGACCTCCAGGGCAACGGAGGCCCTTACAGGAATATCTCCATCATCACCCAGGACAGGAGCATGTCCGGGCGTACCGTGTATCTCCAGAGCGAACAGGCCGACGGAAGCGGACAGTATCACGGCATCAAGATAATCTTCAGGAGCCCTGCCGACAATTCCACCAGCCGCTACGACCTGCTGGAAATCAATGTGAAAGGACTCATCTATTCCCGCACGGGAGAAGCCGGGACCCCCGTCCCCGAGCAGCTTACCCTCTCCGATGCCGGAGTGGTCAATATCATATCCTGCAGCGCTGGAAACGCCTCGGACCTGCCTGTGATAAGAAGGACCATCGCTACGCTCAGGGAGGCCGATGTGAACACCTTCGTCACCCTCGAGTCCTGTGAGATACCCGTCAGGAAAGGGCCGTTCTGCCCTGTGGACCTGCGTTACAGCAATATCGTGAACAAGTATCCCATGGTTATCCGTGACGCCCGGGGCAGCATAATGTACCTGGTGAGCAACACCGCCTGCGGCTGGGCGCGTGACGGACAGGGCCTGCCCGAAGGCGCCGGCGACATAAGCGGTATCATAGTGCATGAGCGCTGCGACAACTTCGAATGGGATTCGGCCAGGGCCAGGGAAAGCACCCTGCTCTCCGACTACTTCACCGACGAAGGATATATCGGCAAGTATCAGATAAGGCCCGTATCCAGGCAGGAGATAAAGCTTGGGAAGGAACTTACCGACGGCGTTTCGCAGCTTATCTCGGAATGGAGGTACTGCAATGCGCTGTACCCCGACCAGCTTGTGCTTACCGCGAGGAACGACACCATCTTCCCTTCCTGGCCCGTGGTCCCCAAGCCCACGGAAGACGAGAGCCTGAAAGGATATCTCATCTATTCGGGAGGGAAGTTGAACACCGGCCAGGACTGGACCCACCTGGGCCCGGTTTCGGGAAATGTCATTACCGACATCCCCGGGACCAACGGAGTTAATGATGCTCTGGGACGTCCCATCCACTGGAACCCCCTGAGCTATTGCAATCTCTGCGGCATTATTCAGGGACAGAACGGCACTTCCTGGCACGGAGGAAACTGGTACAGCGGCGATCACGCCAACCCCAGGCTGGAGGATTACTACTGGGAAATCGCTTTCTCCACGGAGGGCCTCAGCAGTTCCTCCGCTCCTCTTTCCCTGACAATAGGTGTGAGCAACGCCTATGGCGACGACAACGGCGCCCCCCGCTACTGGCTCATGTCCTGGTCCGACGACAAGAGAAACTGGCATCCGGTTACGGCAAGCTCGTATTCGGGAGAAAGCTGGGTGGATTATACCGTGAAGGGGAGCGACTACACCTACACCATTCCGGATTTTCCCATCATTTCTTCCCAGAGGCAGTACAATCTTCCCGGGAACAAGTATATCAGCATAAACCTGCCTTCTTCGGCCGCCGTATGGGGCAAGGAGACAATATGGATAAGGCTGCGTCCGGCCAAGGACAAGTCCGGC
>JAGCYC010000059.1 GCA_017961015.1 Bacteroidales bacterium
ATCTACTGCCGGAAGACTCCGCCTGAGCGCAACCGATCCTGTTTACATTTCCACTGTAGACGAGGCCCTGTTCCTGCAGGCCGAAGCTTACGCCAGGCTTAACAATCCGACGGCTGCCGCCGCTGCTTATGAAGATGCTGTCGTCGCAGCATTTGAGCGCCTTGGCTTCGGCAGCTCTGCAGCCACCCTTTTAGCCGGTCCTTATGCTTTTACTCCCGGAACCGTAGAGGAGAATGTAGAGCAGATTATAAATCAGAAGTGGGCGGCCAATGTCAAGAGCCTTCCCATCGAAGCCTGGTTTGATATCAACCGTACCGGCTATCCCGCAAAGGGCGCCGGCAAGATTCTTACCGACTATCACGGCATCCTTGGTGCCGAAGGTGGTTATCCTGTCCGTTTCATCTATTCCAAAACATCGGCCGACTATAATCCCAATTCACCTGCTCCCGAAAAGGTGAACGTGAAGATGTGGTGGCACAAACAATAAGAGGAAAGATTATGAAAAAGATATTTGCTTTATTCGCTTTCTGCGCGCTGCTTTCAGCTGCAGTTTCCTGCGAGACTTATAAGCTTAAGGATCCTGAGCTCACGGCTATTGGCGCCATAGACGGCCGTTATGTTTGCTTCGCACTCAACCCCCAGGACGTAACAGATACGCTTTCGGTGTTTGGTGTAGTCATAACCAATACTGCCGCAAACGAATCCAACCGTGGATGGCTTACAGTTACCGATATGGATGCAAGCGCCGGTCTTAACTGGCAGGTGCTGTTTGCAGTCCGTATGCCAATTTCCATTGATATTGCCAAACAGACCTTTAAAGCCGACGCAGTTGAAGCATTCGAACCGGATACGGCCTGGAATCCTTATCTTGAGGGACTTTACGGAAGTTATGGTTCCTATTATACTGTAGGAGGTATGGTAGGCGGTGATGTTTACACGTCAACTGTAAGCGGAGCTGTAGTAACAAATGGAATCAATACGGCAAGCGGTTATAAGACCGACGGTATTGAGTTCACCTATACTCTTGTGGATTCCAATAATACTTCGGTATCATACCTTGTGAAGGGTATGCGCAAAACCGGCTGGGCCGAAGACACCCAGGAGTATATGGACTTCTGTGACGCTAATCTCTGGTAATTTCTACCAAAGGAAATTATTGAAGGGATAACGTCCCGCGTGAATCTCCGCGACGATCTTGTAAAGGTCGTTGCGGAGTTTTTCTATACCGATCTTCTCCTTAGCCGATATGAAGATGCAGGGCGTCTTTTCCTCGGCAATCCAGCTGTTTTTCAGTTCTTCCAGAGTTCGGTTGATGGGCTTTTTAGGCTCAAGGGAAAACTCGTCGTAGGGCTCGTAACTGTAGGCGTCCACCTTATTGAAAATGACGTATACAGGCTTGTTTGTGGCCTGGATATCTTTTAAGGTCTGTTCTACAACATACATCTGCTCTTCAAAGTCGGGGTGGGAGATGTCCACGACGTGCAGGAGCACATCGGCCTCCCTGACCTCATCCAAGGTGCTTTTAAAGGCTTCTACGAGCTGGGTGGGGAGTTTCCTTATAAATCCGACAGTATCGCTTAAAAGGAAGGGTACATTCTCTATTACGACCTTTCTGACGGTAGTGTCAAGAGTGGCGAAGAGTTTGTTCTCCGCAAAGACGTCAGATTTGGCAAGGAGGTTCATCAGAGTGCTCTTTCCGACGTTTGTATAACCCACAAGCGCAAGGCGGACCAGAGAGCCTCTGTTGCTCCTCTGAGTGGCCATCTGACGGTCCACTTTCTTCAGGTCTTCCTTGAGTTTGGCTATCTTCTGCTTGACAATCCGGCGGTCTACCTCTATCTGGGTCTCACCCATACCGCCTCGGGTACCCATACCGCCTCTCTGCCTTTCAAGGTGGGTCCACATACCGGCAAGACGCGGAAGCATATACTGATAATGGGCAAGTTCCACCTGCATTTTTGCATAGGAAGTCTTTGCCCGCTGGGCGAATATCTCCAGGATAAGGCTGGTGCGGTCTATAACGTCGCTGCAGGCGATTATTTTCTCTATATTGCGCTGCTGTGTACCTGTGAGTTCATCGTCAAAAATAACGTACTCTATCTGGTTTTCCTCGCAGTAAGCTTTTATCTCGTCAAGTTTGCCCGTGCCGATGTATGTGGCCTTGTCGGGCCTGTCCATACGCTGGGTAAACATTTTGTCGCCTGTGGCGCCGGCGGTCTCGGCAAGGAACTTCAGTTCTTCCAGGTATTCCTGCACTTTGGCTTCGCCGCCTTTTTCCAGAACTACGCCTACGAATACGGCTTTGTTGGTCTTGAATTCACTCATATCGCGCAAATTTACTAATTTTGCATAAAACTTTCCGCTATGGTATCCTATTTTGCCGAAGATACTTCCTTCCAGTTCAAGCACAAACGCCTGAATAACCGCTGGCTTAAGCTCGTTGCCCAGAGTGAGGTGCGACGCTTGGGTGATATATCTATTATATTTTGTTCCGATAATTATATATTGGATATCAATATAAAATATCTGAATCACGATTATTTTACAGATATAATCACCTTTGACTACTGTGAGGATGATATAATCTCCGGAGACCTTTTTATCTCGGTCGATTCCGTTCGTGAAAACGCGGCTTTTTACGGGACTTCCTTCGAGGATGAACTGAATCGTGTGATAGTTCACGGAGTTCTCCATCTGATCGGTTACGACGACCATAGCGAAGAGGATATCGCCCAGATGCGCGCAAAAGAGAACTATTATCTTTCTCTTCGTGAGCGGGTATGAAGAGCTGCTTTGACATAATAGTGGTAGGTGGAGGTCACGCCGGTTGTGAGGCAGCGCTTGCCGCTTCGCGAATGGGCTCTTCTGTACTCCTGCTCACTCCCGACCTTCACAACTTAGCCAAGATGAGCTGCAACCCGGCAGTTGGCGGAATTGCGAAAGGTCAGATCGTCCGGGAGATTGATGCGCTAGGTGGAGGCAGTGGACTTGTTACCGATGCGGCAACCCTTCAGTTCCGGATGCTCAACCGCTCAAAGGGGCCTGCGATGTGGAGCCCTCGTGCCCAATGCGATAAAAGGCGCTTTTCTGAGGAATGGTTAAAATTACTTCTAACATCCTCTAACTTAAGTATTTACGCCGATTTTGCCGCGAGTTTTCTCTTTGAGAATCGAAAAATTTGCGGTGTCCGTACAATTACAGGTGCAGAATTCAAGTGTCGGGCACTTGTTCTTACTGCCGGAACCTTCCTTGGCGGCCGTATGTTTATCGGCGAGCACAGTTTCGAAGGTGGACGAATCGGCGAGAAGGCGTCTTATGGCTTGACAGAGCAGCTGGTGTCGCTGGGGATTCCATCGGCCCGGATGAAGACGGGTACCCCTCCGAGGATCGACTGCCGCTCCATCGACTTCTCCTCTCTCGAGATTCAGCTGGGGGATCCTTCCCCGGAGCGCTTCTCCTATCTTGATATTCCTTCCGCCGTACAGGCCGATGGTTCGGTTCAGAAGCCTTGCTACATACTCCATACTAACGAAAAGGTACACGACATCCTCCGTAGCGGCTTCGACCGTTCGCCTCTGTTTACGGGTCGAATCCACGGTCGGGGACCCCGTTATTGTCCAAGTATAGAAGACAAGCTTCGCACTTTCGAAGGAAAGGATTCGCATCAGTTATTCCTGGAACCGGAAGGGGCCGATGCTCCTGAATACTATCTTCAAGGCTTCTCTTCCTCGCTGCCGCTGGATGTGCAGCTGGAGGCAATCCACGCTGTTCCAGGCCTCGAAAAGGCCGTTCTCTTCAAGCCGGCGTATGCTGTGGAATACGATTATTTCGATCCTCAATACCTGCACTATTCCCTTGCGTCCAAGCTTGTGGACGGCTTGTTCCTTGCCGGCCAGGTGAACGGAACAACCGGTTATGAAGAGGCCGCTGCGCAGGGTTTGATAGCCGGAATAAACGCCCACCAGTACGTCTCTGGGGCCGATCCGCTTATCCTTCACAGAGACCAGGCGTATATAGGTGTCCTGATAGATGACCTCATAAACAAGGGTGTAGACGAGCCTTATCGTATGTTTACCTCCCGTGCGGAATATCGCATTCTGCTGCGTCAGGACAATGCCGATTTCCGCCTCACAGATCTTTCTCACAGCTTAGGCCTAGCTTCTCCAGATCGTTATTCTGCGATGCTTTCCAAGCGCGATGCCGTTGCTTCCCTTGAAGAAATATGCCGATCTACCCGAGTTCAGCCCTCCGCGGTCAACGCTTATCTTGAGTCTATAGTATCTGCCACGCTCACTGAAACGAAGCATATGGATGAGCTAGTCAGCCGCCCTGGAGTACAGTTATCGGAACTACTCAAACTTGTTCCACGTGGAACTTTTTCGGCGGAAGTCGTGGAGTCCGTAGAGATTTCGCTCAAATATTCGGGCTATATCGAGCGTGAAAAAATACAGGCAGACAAGAACCGTCGCCTGGAATATATCCGCATCCCTGCCGATTTTGATTTCGATAAACTGCAGAGCATTTCTATAGAATGCCGGCAGAAACTTAAAAAATATAAGCCCGAGACAATCGCTCAGGCTTCCAGAATCTCAGGGGTTTCCCCCGCTGATATCTCTGTTTTATTGGTTTATTTCGGCCGATAAAACTTTCCACGTGGAACATTACAGCCGCTGTAAGGCGGCTTTTATTATGTCTTCCACCTTCTCCGGATTCTGCTTCAGTATGGCCGGCATAACCTTGGCGATATTGGCTTTTGTGAAGCCCAGCATCACCAGAGCCGTTGTAGCCTCTTCTACAAGTGCGCTGCCAGCCTGTGCGGGGAAAATGCCGCCAGAGGCTGCTCCTTCGCCCTTTACGACCTTGTCTTTAAGCTCGAGAACAAGACGCTGGGCGCTCTTGAGACCGATTCCCTTTACGCTCTTGATGCGGTTTATGTCTTCGGAGAGAATTGCCTGGCGGATCTGATCGGCCGTAAGTGTAGAGAGCATCATTCTGGCCGATGCTACGCCTATCCCGGACACGCTGATTAGCAGGCGGAAGAGTTCTCTCTCGTCTTTGGTGGCGAAGCCGTAATAGAGTTCTTCGTCTTCGCGGATGTAGTGGTGAACGTAGGCTTTGACCTGGGAATGGCCCTGGAAGGACTCGTAACTCTGGAGGGAAATCAGCAGGCTGTAGCCGATACCTCCGCATTCCAGAATGAGTTCTGTGGGGCTTAATTCAATGATTTGTCCTTTAATATAGTCTATCATATTGCAAAATTATGTAAATTTGCAGACTTATCCAAGGAAATGACAAGCACTCAGATCAGAAGCCTTTTCCCTGCGCTGCAAACCAAGGTTTACGGCCGCGATTTGCTGTATCTGGATAATGCTGCAACCTCCCAGAGGCCGCGTTCCGTGGTCGATTGCTGGGAGAAACTCACCCTGGAAACCAACGGCAACATCCACCGGGCTGTACACGCCTTGGCCTCCCGTGCGACCGAGGCCTTTGAGAATACTCGCGAGAGAGTGCGGGCCTACTTGAACGCCGCCGACACAAAAGAGATCATTTTCACCTCAGGAGCTACGGCGGCCATCAATCTTGTTGCCTTCTCTTTCTCCGAGGCTTTCATCGGCGAAGGAGACGAAGTGATAGTGAGCTTAAGCGAACATCACTCCAACCTCCTCCCCTGGCAGCTTGCCTGCAAGAGAAAAAAGGCCGTCCTTAAAGTCCTCGACATTGACGAATTTGGTGCACTGGAGGTCGAAAGTTTGCAAAAATTGATTTCTGAGCGCACTAAAATTATATCTATTCCGCACATTTCCAATGTGTTAGGCCTTGTTAACCCTGTGCAGGAAATCATAGCAGTCGCGCACAAAAACGGTGTTCCCGTGCTCATTGACGGAGCTCAGGGCATCGTTCACTGCAAAGTTGACGTCCGGCAGCTTGACTGCGACTTCTATGTCTTCTCAGGCCATAAGGTATATGCGGCAACCGGAACGGGAGTGCTTTATGGAAAGAAGGAGTGGCTGGAAAAGATGCCGCCCTTTATGAGCGGAGGCGAAATGATAGACAGGGTCGGTCTGCAGGAAAGCAGTTTTGCCCCTCTTCCACAGAAGTTCGAAGCCGGAACACAGAACTTCAACGCAATTCCCACCCTCGTTCCCGCACTGGAGCTGCAGGAGTCCATCCTTGGCAGCGCGGAGCTGATATCAGAGCAGCGCGAACTCCTTGATTATATTCTGGAAGAGTTCAAAAAGCGCCCCAGGATAAGGCTTTATGGAACAGGATCCGCTAAAGTTCCACTCTTCTCTTTCTCTGTGGAAGGTGCTCATCACGAGGACCTTGCGCTAATTTTGGATAAGATGGGCGTGGCCGTCCGCTCCGGTCAGATGTGTGCCGAACCGCTTATGGACCGCCTGGGTGTGAGCGGCCTTGTAAGGGCTTCTTTTGCTCCCTACAATACGCTTGATGAGGCCCGCGAATTTATTAAATGCCTTGACAGGGCTGTGCAGATGTTATGAAGACGCTTCAGGAGAAAAAGCAGGAAGTCGTAGAGAACTTTTCTGTCTACGACGAGTGGCTTGACAAATACGAATACCTCATCGATCTGGGGAAGTCTCTCCCTCCTTATCCCGAGGATAAGAAGACGGATGAACATTTAATAAAAGGCTGTCAATCAAGGGTTTGGCTTGATGCAAAGATAGAGGACGGGCGCCTTTGGTTCAGTGCCGACAGCGATGCCGTCATCACCCGTGGCATCATTTCCCTCCTTGTTGACGTCTATTCCGGCTGCACCCCGGAGGAGGTCGCCGGCGACGATTTCGGCTTTATCGGCGAAATCGGCCTTAGGGAAAACCTTTCCCCTACGCGTTCAAACGGCCTTGTTTCAATGATACAAACCCTTCAAGCAATAGCACGTAAAAATGTCTGAGAACAGTGTCCTTACCGCCGATGACGTGAAGGGCCTGCAGCCCCTCTACGCCGCCGTAATTGCCGCAATAAAAGAAGTTTACGATCCGGAAATACCCGTGAACGTATATGACCTCGGCCTTATTTACGAGCTAACTATTAACAAGGATCACGAGGTCTCGATACTGATGACCTTTACCGCCCCCAACTGTCCTATGGCCGACCAGGTCATAGCCGAGGTCCAGCAGGGCGTAGAGGACGTCCCTGGCGTCACAAAATGCCATATCGAGCTCACTTTCGAGCCCGCCTGGGACCGCAGCATGCTCTCCGAAGAAGCCCGCGTGGAACTGGGTCTGGAGCAGGACGACGACGTTTACGGCAAGCTGGACAGCGAGATATGAGCCGGAAAGTGGACCTTTACCTTGGACTGGGCTCCAATATGGGTGAGCGCGAACTGCTCCTGATGAGGGCGGTAACCCTTCTGGACCAGGCCCTGGGCAGCCCTGCAGAGAGGATTTCAAGGATAATCGAGACTCCTTCCTGGGGCTTTGAAGGTGCTCCTTTCCTAAATATGTGCGTGCGGTATTCCCTGGAAGCCCTGGAAGATCCGGAAGCCCAGGCCCTGGACGTGCTTGCAAAGGTAAAGGAGATAGAAAACACCCTTGGAAGGCCGCAGGAGCCTCTTTTTAACGATAAAGGAGAGAGGATATACCACGACAGGCCGATAGACATAGACCTGCTCTTTATGGGCCGTCTGGAGATGGAAAGCGAGACCCTTACCCTGCCCCATCCCCGCATTGCCGAAAGGGATTTTGTAAAAAAGCCGCTGAAGGAGATAGCCAAACCCTCCCTAAAGCAGGCTTTTCCGGAGATTTTTGCGTAAATTTGCGTGTTTAAAAGATAGATTATGACACAGGAAGAACTCTTCAAGGTGCTTGTCGCCCACTGCAAGGAATACGGATTCATCTTTCCTTCCAGTGAAATCTATGACGGCCTGGCCGCCGTTTACGATTATGGCCAGATGGGCGTCCAGTTAAAGAACAACATCAAGAATTACTGGTGGGAGGCGATGACGCGCCTCAACGAGAACATCGTAGGCATTGATTCCTGCGTGTTTATGCACCCTAAAACCTGGGTTGCATCGGGCCACGTGGCCGCTTTCAACGACCCTCTTATAGATAATAAGGACTCCAAGAAAAGGTATCGTGCCGATGTCCTCATAGAGGATTATCTGGCAAAGATAGAGGAGAAGATAAACAAGGAAGTGGCAAAGGGCCGCAAGCGCTTCGGCGATGCCTTCGACGAGGCCCAGTTCCGCGCCACCAACCCCAACGTCCTTCGCGAAAAAGCCAAATACGACGAGGTCCACGGCCGATATCTCAAGGCCGAGGAAGCCAACGACCTGGCCGAATACAAGCAGATAATAGTGGATTGCGGCATCGTCTGCCCCATCTCAGGAACCTCCAACTGGACCGATGTGCGTCAGTTCAACCTGATGTTCTCTACCGAGATGGGTGCCAGCGCCGATGCTTCCATGAAGATTTATCTGCGTCCGGAGACCGCCCAGGGCATTTTTGTGGAGTATCTGAACGTCCAGAAGACCGGCCGCATGAAGATTCCCTTCGGCATAGCCCAGATAGGAAAGGCCTTCCGCAACGAGATTGTGGCCCGCCAGTTCATCTTCCGCATGAGGGAGTTCGAGCAGATGGAAATGGAGTTCTTCTGCAAGCCCGGCACCGAGATGGAATGGTTCGCAAAATGGAAGGAGAACCGTATGAAATGGCATGTGAACCTTGGAATGGGGGCCGAAAACTACCGCTTCCACGACCACGAGAAGCTTGCCCACTATGCCAATGCCGCAACCGATATAGAATTCAATTTCCCCTTCGGATTCAAGGAGTTGGAGGGCATTCACAGCCGTACGGACTTCGACCTTGGCAACCATCAGAAACTCTCCGGCAAGAAGATCCAGTACTTCGACCCCGAGACCGGCGAAAGCTATGTCCCCTACTGCGTGGAAACCTCTATCGGAGTAGACCGTATGTGCCTTGCAGTGCTGGCCCATTCCTACACCGTTGAAAAGCTGGAAAATGGCGAGGAACGCGTTGTAATGAAGATTCCCGCCCCTCTAGCCCCCATCAAAGTGGCCGTTATGCCCCTGGTAAAGAAGGATGGCCTTCCCGAGATTGCCCAGAAAGTGGTGGATACCCTCAAGTACGACTTCTCCTATCAGTACGACGAAAAGGACTCCATCGGCAAGCGTTATCGCCGCCAGGATGCCATAGGCACGCCTTTCTGCGTCACGATTGACCACGAAACCCTGAGCGACGGCTGCGTAACCCTGCGCGACCGCGACAGCATGACCCAGGAGCGCGTGAAGATAGAAGAGCTTAGGGACATCATAGAAAAGAAGGTGTCGCTCACGAACCTGCTTCGCAATCTTTAAATTGTAACTCAGGCCTATATAGCCGTGAATCTTGTGCGATTCGCGGCTTTTTTATACCTTTGTAAAAACGAGAAAAGAATGAAAAAGGCTGTTTATTCGCTCATTATGCTGCTGCTGTCCCTGTCGGTGGCGGCCCAGACCGTAAACTTCGGAAAAAAGTCCCGTATAGTGCTCGAGCAGCGCAGCGAAAGTGCCATCCAGGCTGCCCGGATCCTTGGCCGATACCTTGGTGAAGCCACAGGATTCGCCTTCCCGCTTGCAAAAGAAGGCGCCCAGGCCCGCAAAGGGGATATAATCCTTGCCGACATACCCGGCCTCCCCGAAGACAGCTTCCGGATCTCGCTGAAGGGCGGCGCCATCCTTCTGGAGGGCGAAGGGAAGGCCCTGGTATATGCCGCCTGTGACTTCCTGGAGCAGGAAATGGGTATGGATTACTGGGGGAACGGAGAATATGACCTCCCCTCAAAAACGGCCGTACAGGTGCGTGAGCGCACGGAAATCCCCTGTTTCCGCTATCGCCAGACCTCCCACTGGAGCCTGCGCAACGGAAAGGTTGCAACCTCCGACAACGGCGTGAATAAAATACGCCAGGCCGATGCGCTCTACCGCCTCTGGTACCGCCTGGAAGAGCCTCACGACCTCTTTGTGGACAATCTCTGGGTACACACCTGCGACCACCTGCTGCCCGCCTCCCGCTACGGGGCGGAACACCCCGAATACTACGCCTTCTTCGGCGGTGAAAGGCATCCCGGAAGCGCCAGCCAGTGGTGTTTTTCCAACCCGGAAGTATTTGATATTGTGTGCGAAA
>JAGCYC010000007.1 GCA_017961015.1 Bacteroidales bacterium
CGCTGTGGCCGGTTTTTCGGAGAACAACAATCTCTCCCTGGAAAAGGCCACGGGGGAGTACTGCTTCATAGTGAACGACGACACCCTCATCGAGGCCGATGTAATAGGCGACCTGGTGAAGGATATGGAAAAGCTGGGCCCCGGCGTTGCCGCCGTCCAGCCAAAGATAGTCTTTCCCGACGGCAAGGTCCAGACCTGCGGCCGAGATCCCTGGACGCCCTGGCGCTACGTAAGGCACTATCTTCACTGCGTGGATGAAGCCCGTCCCGGGCCTTTCAGTATGAAGGAGGGGCTTTTCCGCAGCTACACCCTCAACGGGGCCTGTTTCCTTGCCCGCCGCGAGGCTTTCCGCCAGGCAGGCTGGTTTGACGCCCGCTATTTCTTCACTCCGGAAGACATAGCCCTCGGCCACCGCTTCAATGAGCTGGGTTATGAGGTTTGGGCCGATGCCGATGTGCGCATCATCCACAAAGCCGGAGGCAGTTCCTCTGCGATGGAGCCTGCCATAAAACCGGCGCGCGTCGCCGGCGCTCTGCTCTTCTACGGGCACCGCATTCCGCTTGGCTGCTTTATCTGGTGTTTTGAGGCCCTCAGGTGCCTCAGGCACATTTTCCACCGTGACTCCACAGAATACAAAACCGCCCGCAACGTGATGCGGACGGTCTTTTCCGGTAAAACTCCAAAGGAGGTATTTATATCCTGTGGCGGTGCACCCGGAGTCCGTAAGTAGCTATCACCACAAAACACAGCAGCGGCAGTACGAAGCTCAGGTTTACTGCAGGGAAACCTGCAATGCTGCCCCTGTCTATTATCATTGCCTGAACAGGAGGCAGGACCGAGCCGCCCAGTATGGCCATTATAAGGCCGGCTGCCCCGAACTTGGCGTCTTCTCCCAGGCCGTCCAGTGCAATCCCGTAGATGGTGGGGAACATCAGGGACATACAGGCGCTCACGGCCACCAGGCAGTACAGCCCGGCCACTCCCTTGAGGAAGATTACTCCCAGTACGCAGACTATGCCTCCGAATGCGAAGCTGTACAGCAGCTTGCCCGGTGAGAAGAACTTCATAAGGTAGGTGCACACGAAGCGGGATGCGCAGAAGATAATCATAGCGGCTATGTTGTAGCGCTGTGAGAGAACCTCGGCATCTATCTCGCTCATTCCCTTTTCCATAAATATGCGCGTCCCGTACTGGATGATGAAGGTCCAGCACATAATCTGTACGCCCACATAGAAGAACTGGGTGAGCACGCCCTCGCGGTAGCGGGGGAGCCCCAGCAGGTGCCTTATGGCCTGCCCGGCGTTCTTGCTTTCCTCTTCCTTCACCCGCGGCATCTTCATCAGAAGTATAAGCAGGAACATCACCGCTATCACCAGGCCGATGACCACGTACGGGGCTATCAGTATGCCAAGGTCGCTCTGGCGCACGGCCTCGAACTCTTCCGGAGGCAGGGCGGCCCTTTCGGCCGAACTGAGTGGATTCAGCCTTGCCTGGATGAAGTTCATCGCCACGAACATACCGCAGAGCGAGCCTATGGGGTTGAAGGACTGGGCGAAGTTAAGCCTCCGGGTTGCCGATTGCGGATCTCCCATCGCAAGGATGTAGGGATTGGCGCTGGTTTCCAGGAAACTGAGCCCGCAGGTTAGGATGAAGTAGGCTGCCAGGAATGGCCAGTAGCTGCCGGTAGACCTTGCCGCAATGAAGAGGAAGGCTCCTGTCGCATACAGCCCCAGGCCCATCAGGATGCCGCTTTTGTAGGAGAAGCGGCGGATGAAGATGGCCGCCGGGAGCGCCATCGCGAAGTAACCGCCGTAGAATGCCACCTGGGTAAGTGTACCCTGGGTGACGCTCATACGGAATATCTTCGAGAAGGCTTTCACCATAGGGTTGGTGATGTCGTTGGCGAAGCCCCACAGCGCAAAGCAGGCGGTAATCAGTATAAAGGGCAGCAGGTAGTTCACCCCCTGGTATTTCAGTATCGACGCTTTATTCTGCATTGTTTTCCTTCATTTGAGAAGATAAGTGTAACTCCTGAACCGTCGCTTCGCGACCCCTCCCATCAAGTGTCTGTGGGCTAGGGAGTTACGACTTATCTCCTTCATTCGTTGAACAATTGTTCTATGGTATTTTCGGAGCGAAGCGACCCAGGGGGTCCGGGGGATTAGGCCCCCGGGTCAAAAGGAGCCCCCTGGGCCCGTTGTTCATTTTTTGAACAACGGCCCATAGGCTTGGCAGGCGCGGTAATCGGCGCCTTCGGGATCCATTCCGAAAGCACGCCAGGAGGCGGGACGGAAGATGTCGTCTTCGGGTACGTTGTGCATACACACGGGTATGCGGAGCATAGAGGCCAGGGTGATGAGGTCTGCACCCACGTGGCCGTAGACGATGGCGCCGTGGTTGGCACCCCAGCTGTTCATTACGCTGTAGACATCCTTGAAAGGAGCCCTGGAGGCATCCAGGCGGGGGGCGAACCAGGTGGTAGGCCAGCCTTTGTCGGTGCGGTCGTCAAGGATCTTGTGCTGGGCGGGATCGATTTCCACGGTCCAGCCTTCGGCAAGCTGCAGCACGGGGCCCAGGTTCTTCACTATGTTCATCCTTATCATCGTGCAGGGCATACCGCCGCGGGAAAGGAACTTGGAGGAGAAGCCGCCGCCGCGGAAGTACTCACGGTTGGCAGGCACCCATACGGTGGCGTCCAGGCAGGCATCGGCCTCTTCCTGAGAGATTTCCCAGAAGGGCTTCATTGCGGGTTTGCCGTCCTTGAGGCAGCGTCCGCTGCCGTCCAGCGAGGCTGCACCGGAGTTGATAAGGTGGATGATTCCGTTTGCGGCCTGGCCTTCGAGGGGCTTGCCGGTGACGCGTTTGACGGCGTCGGGGCTCCAGTAGGTCCTTACATCGGCAAAGATGGCGGGACCCTGCGACACCAGGTGGCCCAGCAGCATTGCGACGCCGTTCAGGGAGTCGTTCTCGGTGGCCAGGACGAAGGGTTTGCGAACGCCGTTCCAGTCGAAGGAAGAGTTCAGGATGGCCTCGGCAAAATCACCGTTGGGATAGAAGTCTGTCCACTGCCTCTGGCCCTGGAAACCGCCCAGGATGGCGTTGTGGCCAAGGGCTTCCTCTCCGAAGCCCAGCTCCTTGAGCTTGGGATTGCCCTGGAGCAGGTCGCGGATGATGATGGCCATCTTGATGGCGAATTCCCAGTCCTTGTCCTTTTCTTCGCGGCTCTTCTTGAGGTCCTCGCGGTTGCACATATCCTCGTACTCCTTGCAATGGACCTTGGCCCAGGCAAGGGCTTTCTCGAATTCCTCGTGGTCGTAGATGCCGCGTTCCATACGGCGGATAATCTCCACCTCGTCTATGCCTTCGCAGCGCATTCCCAGGTAGTCTTCGAAGAAGTCGGGATTCACGATGGAACCGGCTATGCCCATACAGACTGCACCTATCGAGAGATAGGACTTACCCCTCATACAGGCGGCTGCGACGGCGGTGCGGGCAAAGCGGAGGAGCTTTTCGCGCACGTCGGCGGGGATGCTGCGGTTATCGGCATCCTGGACGTCGTGGCCGTATATCCCGAAGGCGGGAAGGCCTTTCTGGGCGTGGGCGGCAAGCACGGCTGCAAGATATACGGCGCCGGGCCTTTCGGTTCCGTTGAAGCCCCAGACTGCCTTTATGGTGTGGGGATCCATATCCATCGTTTCACTGCCGTAGCACCAGCAGGGGGTGACGGTGATGGTCACGGCAACGCCTTCGCGGGCGAACTTTTCCGCGCAGGCGGCGGTTTCGGCCACGCGGCCGATGGTGGTGTCTGCGATTACGCATTCCACGGGGGAACCGTCGGGATAGCGGAGTTCCTTGCTTATGAGTTCCGCTACGCTCAGGGCCATTCCCATAGTCTGGTCCTCGAGGGATTCGCGTACACCGTTCATTCGCCCGTCAATGGTGGGCCTGATGCCGATTTTGGGGTATTTGCTCATTGTTTATGATTTTGATTGGTTTATTCGTTTTTGTGTCCTGCTAAGATAGCGCTAAATTTCTGAAATGCAAAGATTCTTGCAGGGTATATTGTGAAGAATCATTGCTTACGGAGTAGTCCAATCCGGCAAAAGACCGGAAAGTGGTCCGACAGGGCCGTGGTGCTGTCGGTGAGGACGGAGCATTCGGAGAATTGGACGGGGGCGGCGCTTTTGAGGGCGAAAATGTAGTCTATACATTTTTGGGGATTGTCCGTGGAATATGTGAATTCCTCTCCAGTAAGCCGGGTCCAGTCCTTTTCGAGAAGGGCGATGGTTTTGCTGTCCGGGATGGCGTTCATGTCGCCGCACAAAATGACCGGCTTGGAGCAGCCGACGTACCTTTGGTTGAACCATCGGCTCATCAGGCGCACCTGCTCCAGCTGTGCCTGCTTTCCCACATGGTCCAGATGGGCCGATGCAAACACGCATGAGGCCGTTTCCACCACGGCGGCGCTGCGAGGCTCGGCGCCGTCGGCCTTGGGCAGGGGAATGGTTCCCCTCCACAGGATGGGTTCCCGCGAGAGGATGCCGTTTCCGTAGGCACCGCCGGCAAAATCCAGGGCACGGGCGAAGTGAAAGTCCAGGCCTCCGGCAGCGAGGGAGAGCTCCTCCAGCTGAAAAACCGGGTGCCGCCGGTTGCAGCTGTCCAGCTCGTTAAGGCTCACGAGAACCGCTCCGGAGTCTTTGATGAGCTGCGCTATATCCCCAAGGCTGTTCCCGCCGTATTTGGAGAATACGCCCACGTTGTATGTCATTATGGAAATGGTGTCGTTTTCACGCGGTATCGAGACCTTTGTGACCAGCTCTTTTTCCAGTGCCGAGCATTCCCTGTCAAAAGCCTCCTGGTCGAATGGACGGCCTTCGTCCATGGCCTTCAGGACACTTCCGGTGAACAGTTCCCAGCGCTTTGAATAATAGCCTGAAATAAGCCCGTTCCAAACGCGGGAGGCATAGTCGTTAAGGTTCTGTGCCGTTCCCCAGGTGGTTATAAGGTGGAAGGCATTGTGACGGTAATAATATTTTTCCTCTGGTGAAGCCGCCCAGCTTTCGGCATCCCTAAGCCACTTGTCCAGACGGAACCGGGGAAGCTCGCCGGCAAGGCAGTCCAGGTCTTCCAGAAGAGTGTGCATCTGTTTTGCCACACTTCGGGCCCGTGCCTTGTCGCCTTTGCGGTAGGCTTCGGTGAAGGAATCGCGGAGCGGGGCAAAGCGGTTGGCGAGTACCTGTATTCCAAGGGTGACGACATCGGCCCGGTTAGCGCCGGGGCAGTTCCTCAGGCGTTTGAAAAGGCGTTCGAGGGAGGCAGGGTTATACGGAGTGTGGTGAATGACACGCCAGTCGTGAAAGCCGTCAAGGCAGGGCCTTCCGCAAAGGAGCGGCCCTTCGGATATGCTGCCCCTCAGGTAAATGCTGTCGGCCAGGTCTTTCCAGAAACCTTCAGGAGCGCCGTGCAGGAGGTCTTCCCGCGAGAGCCATTCGTCGTCGGTGATGCCGGTGTTCCAGGCGCGGGAGAGCACGTATTCGTACATCCATCGGTTTATTCCGAATCCTTCCAGGGTGCAGCCGATACCCTGGGCGCCGCCTTTTGAGAGGGCGTCGCTCATTCGGGCGGCTTCCTTCCGGAAAGGGCCCGCAAGGCGCGTGTTGCCCCCGAAATTGCCAAGGTAGCAGAAGATGTAGGGCTGCCCGTGGAAACAGTTGGTGAGTTCCCAGACGGGCGTGTGCTCGGTGTAGTAGTCAAGCAGCGTTACCCGGCCTTTGGGAATTGCAGTGAGGTAGGCACGCACGTTTTCCTCTGTCCAGTGGCGGCGGTCGTAGTGGAACATCCACCCCATCTGGAGCCATTCGGCGGCGGGGTCGGAGGAGGCTACGCTTTCGTAGGCTCTGCGCCCGTATGAGGCAAGTTCCTCCGGTTCCCAGGACGGGGGATCCACCTCGTTGAAAAGGTCGAAGCCGTAGACATGGTCGGTACCGTATTTTTTGGTCTGGATTTCCAGAAATGCCTTTTGGATAACGGGGTACAGGCTGTCTTCCGGGGACAGGAAGTACGGAAGGTTTTCCTTGCCGAAGCCTCCCCAGTGGTCTATTGCGGTGATTTGTGCCTGCGGGAACAGATGTTTCAGCTGAGCCGGGACATGTCCTGCAAAGGCGGGAAGCACGGGCCGCATTCCGAGCTCGCGTTCGCGGCGAAGAATCTTCTTTTGCAGGGCCTGTTGCCCGTCTATCCAGCCCTTGGGCAGGGGTCCGTCCACACCGTCGATGTTGCACATCCGGTGCCAGGGGAGGTGTGCAGGCCCTGTGAACCAGGAACGGATATCAGTGTCGTCAATGCCGAATTGTCTCCACACCTCCAGCTGTACTGCCTCCGCTCCGGTGCTGGCAAGCGGCATGTTCACCCCATTCAGGGCCATCCAGTCTATGAGTCTTTCCCACTCTTTCCAGCGCCACCAGGGCATGGTATAGCCGAAGGTGCAGTAGTTAAGGAAAAAGCGTTTGGGTACCAGAGCCGTTCCACTCACCGGCGCTGGTACAGCCGGCTGGAGCTGCGGAAGGCATACCTCGTCCTCTGCGTCCCAGGAAACGGAGCTGTGGCAGTAGTCGTTAAGGTAGCGGTTCAGGCCAACGGCCATGGCGCTGGCTGTGCTTCCTTCAACTACAAGCTTCTTTCCTTCGGTGAGGATGCGGTAGCATTCTGCAGTGTCCCGGATCTGGCGGAGCACTATATTATATTGTGGTGCGATGCGGGCGGCAAGCCCCGCTGCGGCTTTTTCGGCAGGGGTTTGGCAGGATACTGCGACAATGGCAATCAGGGCGCTCAGAAGCAGGATTTTTCGCATCGGCTCAATTTTTTTCGGTAAAGATAACACAAATTGAAAATAATTGCTAAATTTGTACGCAATACCACAGTGTACCACACTTGAAAATGATTAAAAACCAATACTGTTTATTATGAAAAAATTCATCTACGCTTCTTTCGCTATTGCGCTTGGCCTGCTTGCGTTCAGCTGCGCAAAGTATGACGACACCGAGCTGAAAAGCAAGGTGAACGCCCTCACCGATGAAGTGAACACCGTCAAGGCCAACCAGAAGGCTTTGGATGCAGTGCTCGAGGTCTGGAAGGCCGGAGGTTATGTCCAGAGCATAGACAACTCGGTTCCCGGACAACACACCATCACCTTCTACGGCGAAAACGGCAAGTCGGTCGTAATCTATGACGGCGACTCTTTTTTTAAGAGTGTGGTAAAGGATGCCGACGGCGTCACTTTCACCCTCACGGACGAAACCACTTTCACCATTCCTTTCGCCAAGTCATTCAAGCTTGTCATTGAAACTACCACTGCTGCGGCCCAGGACGGCGCAGTCCTTGAGTTCCCTTACACGGTGAACGGCAAAAACGCCTCCACGGTAGTGGATGCCTTTGCATCGGGCAGCTACGGTGTGAACGTGACCGATGAAAAGGTGATTGTGAATGTCCCGGACCCTGCCACCACCGGAAAGGTGCTCGTGTGGGCCCAGAACGGCGAAGGCCTGTTCTCCATGGTTAAACTCGACTTCACCCTGGAGGGAAAAGTTACTGTGGTAACCGCCCAGGACGACCTTCTCACCATCGCCCCCGGTGTCACAAGCTTTGACATAGCTCTTGTTTCCAACGTGGACATCAAGATAGACCAGCCCACGGAATCCTGGGTGAGCGTCACCCTCACCAGGGCCAGCTACACCTGCACCCTTTCCCTGCAGCCCAACACGACAAACGCTCCCCGTGAGGCCACGCTCATAGTTCGCCGCATGGACGACCTCAGCCAGGTCCAGTCCATAAAGATTGTACAGCTTTGTTCCGGCGTATATGTGAGCAAGCTGTGGGAACTCGTTGCCCCCGATGCCAGCACTTCCTGGACTACCAAATACCTGAATGCCGCCGCAGGCTGCGACCGTAACGTGGCAATTGACGGCGAGAATGTCTATATTGCCGAATTTGCTGCAAACAGCAAGAATGTCTTTGCCATAGACATTGCAAACACCACCTCCGAGGCCGCCTCTTACAAGACCCTCCCTAACGGAACCATCACTGGCACCGGCGCCAACGGTATCAATGTTTCCTGCGCCCGCATAGTCAAGAAGAACAACGGAGATCCCGTTCTTGTAGTAGGACATCTTGGCGAAACCGCCGAAACCGGCGGACACAGGCTCTACGTCTATGACAACGGCCTGGACCAGGATCCTTCCGTAACTCAGTTCTCGACCTGGAACGCATCCCGCTTCGGCGATACCTTCACCTTCTACGGCACCTACGAGAAGTGCATCCTGTTCACCGCTCCCATGAATCCCAACGGTATAAAGACCGTTCCCTTCTCCAGCGGCCTGAGCAAGAGAACCGGCGCCTGGCTCATGGGCTCCCTGAACACCGGCAGCCTGAATCCCTCGGTAGCTACCGGCTTTGCAACCTATTATCCTCTTCCCGACGATCCTAAAAGGGGAGTCATCGTGAACCGCAGCTTCGGCCGCTGGCACACTGTTTCCACAACCTCCGACCCCTGGTCTGCTGAAGGCGCACTTACTCTCACCTCCGACAGGCTCGCTGCAAGATGGGACGGCGTTAACATCGGCGCCGGAACTGCCGGATACAACTTCATAACCTTCAAGGGCAAGCGGTATGTGATTTACGCCTGCCGCGAGGAAGGCTTCAAGAAGGGCTATCTGGTAGTGAAGCAGGGTGAAACCACCGACGACTGGATTACCATCGTGAACAAGACCGCAACCGTGGCCGAAATAGAGTTCTCCGGCAACGGAATGGCCACCGGCAACGGCTCGGGCTGCGACGTGGCCGTATGGCAGAAAGAAAACAGCGTTCTCATTGCCATGGACATGCAGAACGTGGGCCTTGCCTGCTACCGCCTCACTGCGGAAGAGTAATACACACGTGTGAAAGACTTCATAGAGGGCGGTCCTTCGGGGCCGCTCTTTTTTTGAGAAAAACTAGAAGGTATGCCTTTGGGTAAGGCGGAAAGGGCAGTGGACTACCTGAGGTTTTCGTTCCAGTATCATGCGTGCGGCCAGGTTTCCCATTTCGGCGAAATCGGCCGAAACGGTGGTGAGCCCGCCAAGCACCAGTTCGTTCATCTCGAACTCGTTGTACGATATTATGAACACGTCCTTGCCTATTGTCAGACCTGCAGCCTGGCATTTGCGGGCAAGGGATACAAGCCCCGCGTCCAGCTGGGAGTTAAGCACCAGGAAGGTGTCGCCGGGGCGGATGTCGTCGGGGGCCGATGTAAGGAAGGATACGGGGATATCGTATTCCGTGGTAAAGCGTTCCACGCCTTTTCTGATGTGCTGGCCGTAAAGGGACGAGGGCAGGGTTATGACGCGGAGGTTCTTTGTGCGGCCCAGGCTCTTCAGGCCCTGTGACAGACCGGTGTAGATGTCGTTTTCGAAATCCTGGTATACGGCTCCGTACTGGCCGGGATAGTCCGGCAGCAGGCGGTCCAGCATTATGAGCTTGCGGTTGGGAATGCGGGAGAGCTGCTTGCGGGCCCTTGCCTGGGATTCGTCGTCCAGGGGGAAATGAGGGGTTACGACGTAGTAGTCGAAAATGTCCAGGTAGTTGTTAAGGTAGTATTCCAGAAGGTCCAGGCTCTGGTTGTGGTTCACTATTGTGATTTCGGCCCTGCCGCCTATGGTCTGTGCGAAGGAGTTGAACAGAATCTGTTTGTAGACGGAAAACTTGTCTATTATCACCAGCACCTGGGGGTGGCCTGCGGCCTGGATGTCGGCTGCGTAGAATCCCTTTCCGTGCCGGGGGACCACAAGCCCTTTCTTTACCAGGATGCCGTAGGTCTTTTTGACGGTTTCCCGGGAAATGTCCAGCTGGGCGGCCAGTTCGTTCATGGAGGGGATGTGCTCTCCGGCCTTCAGTTTGCCGCTGTGGATGGCATGCTCTATCTGCGAGATGAGCTGCTTGTATATGGGCTCTTTTACCTGTGAATCTATCTTGAATACCATGGCTGCAAATATAGCCAAAAATATTTAATTATCAACAGGTAAGGGCACACCCTCGGGAGGAAAGCGTTGCAGGCCCGACCTGGCGAGGCCCGACTCCGTATCCATGTCGAAAGTGTTATATCCCAGGGCGCGGAAAACATCCAGAAGTGCCCTTGCCCTCCCGCGGAATTCCTTGAAATTCTTGGCCGATGCCGGTGTCCAGGCTGTCTCGGCCATGGCGAAGAGGCGTGGGTAGAGCATGTACTCCGCATGCTCCGGAGAGCTTATGAGCTCGGTCCAGAGGTTTGCCTGCACGCCCAGAAGATGCACCGGGTCCATTCCCTCGGAAAGAGGCTCGAAGCCGTAGGTGAATCGAAGTGATACAAGCTCTCCGACGGCCTTTGGCTCTTTTCGGATAAGGTCCTGGTAGTAATTGTAGTAGCAGTGCGTATTGGGGGACATTATGCAGTCGTGGCCCTGCTGCGTGGCCTTCCGCCCGCCTTCCACTCCGCGCCAGCTCTGTACTACGGCGTCTTCCGGAACGCCGGTTTCCAGGATTTCGTCCCAGCCGATAATCCTTCGGCCGTGGCTGCGCACAAAGGCTTCTATACGCCGCATAAGGTATCCCTGCAGCTGCCTTACCTGAGTAAATCCTTCTTCCTCCATCCTGCGGGCGCAGTTTATGCACTGCGGCCATGTTTTCATGGTGGCTTCGTCGCCGCCTATATGGATGAAGGGGGAGGGGAAGATATCCATAACCTCCTCAAGGACGGCTTCCAGGAGCTTGTACGTGGCCTCGTTTCCCGGGCACAGGTCCCAGGCGCCGGTGTGCGTTTTCCCATCCGGAAGCACGCAGAGCACCTCGGGGTAAGCGTAGCCCACCTCCATCGAATGCCCCGGCATCTCTATTTCTGGTATTACAGTGATGAAACGTGCGGCTGCATACAGGACAAGTTCCCTCAGCTGCTCCTTGGTGTAGTATCCGCCGTAGCCTTCGGGGTCGTCGGCTGTTGTGAACTTGTACTTTCCGGCCTCCCACTCATGGTAGGTATATCCTTTGCGGAAGGCGGTTTTGCCGGTGAGGTCCGGAAAGGCTTCGCTTTCGATACGCCAGCCGGCGCTGTCGTCCAGGTGCAGGTGCAGCACGTTCAGCTTCAGAAGGGCCATGGCGTCTATTTGTTTCTTGAGAAAGTCCAGCCCCTTGAAACTGCGGGATTCGTCTATCATGAGCCCGCGGTGGCGAAAACGCGGATAGTCAAAAATGGTTCCCTGCGGAAGATCTCCAAGAAGGCGCAGCTGCTCCAGAGTTTTCTGTGCACGGAACCTCCCCTCGGGGGTGAGGGCTTCTGTCTTCACCCTCTTTTTTGAGATTGTGAGCCGATACGCTTCCTGCTGCTGCCAGGGTTCCAGCGAAACGACAGCCTCCCTGAAGCACTCCCGGCTTTTTTGTGGAGTGTATTGCACCGGCTGCGGAACAAGGCCAATCGCAAGAAGCAGGGTCAGGAGCAGTCTCATCTTGCAAAGAATCCCAGGCTGGTGATTACGGCGCGGTTGCCGCCCGTGAGGTCGTTTATGTGGCCTTTGCCCTTTACCCACATGCCCGTGGAGCCGCCTCCGTCAAGGTTTAGTGCACCTTTGCAGCCCAGCCCGCGCATGATTTTGGCCATCTGCAGGGTGGTGGCGCCGTCGGATGAACTTATACGGCCGTCGCAGATAAGAAGGATAATGCTGCCGTCGGCCTTGTAGCCCAATGCCGTGCGGTCGGGGTGCTGCACCACGCCGAAGATGTCGTCGGCCCACAGTTCGTAGTTGGTCTTCCAGTATCCTTTGGAGGTTTTTTCGGCCGATATGGGGCACTTCCAGTCTTTCAGGAGCACGGGGCCGCAGGTGACGGCGTTGAAGGGTGTCCAGGGGGACGGGGCGCAGGGGTAGGTTGTGCTCGCTTCGGGGCAGGGCGTTTCTCCAGCGGTGGAGGGGATGGGTTTGTCGTACACCCGGACCGTTCCGTGCTGCGGGGTGAAGGACCAGTAAACGCCCGGGTTTCCGTCCCGGTCGGTGCCGAACAGGCCGCGGGACACCGGATGAAGTTTGCCGTCGGCGCTCCAGTATTCGCGGTCCAGTCGCAGCTTGTCTTCGTCTTCGGATATGCGCCAGGGAGTCTGGACACCGTCGCTTATGGCAAAGCCTATGGGGCGAAGGAATTTCGCGCTGAAGATGCCGCCGTTTACAAGTACCAGGCATTTTTCATTGGCTGCGGCCTGCTGGTCTATGGTTTTTGTGACCTGGTCGCCGGGGAAAAGGACTTTGAACTCTATGTCGCCGGTGCAGCTGGCCTGGGCATACCAGGCTTGGAAAGGCTTGCCTTCCAGCTTGTCCTCTGTCTTGAACACTTTCACGCCGGAGGGTAACTCTGGAGCCTCTACCTCTGTCCAGTCCAGCAAGATAACCTCCGAAGGATCAGGCTCCGGCTCGGGTTCGGGTTCGGGATCGGGATCGGGTTCCGGATCAGGGTCAGGATCGGGATCTGGATCGGGGTCCGGATCCGGGGCGGGCTCCAGTGCCGGCGTGGTTATGGGATCGGCCGATACTTTAAGGGAGAGAACGCCGGCTTTTCCGAATGCCTGGACGCCGAAGCGGTAGGTGGTTTCAGGTTCCAGCCCTTCGAAGGTGTGGCTGGTTGTTCCTGCTGCAAGCGTTGCAAGCGGCTGAACCTGGGCTCCGAATACGTAGTACCCCTCCTCGTCGGCGGCATTGTCGGTCCAGGTGAGAACGGCCTTGGTAGGGGATATGGCCTGTGCCTGCACGTGGGTGGGGGCGTTCAGCGTTACGGCCGGGGCCTGGCCCTGTCCGCTGCAGGAGAGCAGCAGGGCGGCAAGGATGAGGATACTATTTTTTCTCATATATAAGTACGCTTAAATCGTTTTGTCCCAGAGTGAGCGCGGGGGAGCGGAGGACTTTCCCGTCCAGGTCGCGGCCCTCGATGAAACGGTAGCCGGGAACGTCCAGGCGGGCTTTCTGTGTTTTTGCACCCGTGTTCGTAACAACTACGGCCATGCGTGCTCCGTTGGTGTAACTGCGCGCAGTTACGGCCGGATTGTCGCAGCTGAACCCGTCGGTGGCAGCGAACCGGCCTTCCAAAAGAAGTTCCGGATAGCTGTGCCGGAGTGCGTTTATCTTTGCAAGATGTGCCTGATAAACGGGCGTTTCGTCAATGAGACCGCGGCAGCGGAACACTTCTATGTCGTTGCGGAGGCCTTTCAGAATGGTATTGTTTACCCGGCGGGGGACATCGTTGTCGTCCCTTACGCAGCGGTCGCTCCATACAACCTCGGGGAAGGTGTAGCGGAACCATTCGGGGAAACTTTCCGGCAGGGCGGTGAATTCCACTATATGCACAAAGTCGCAGAACTGGCTGGTGCAGTCGCTAAGCCATTCGGTCCCGAGGGCGAAATCGGGATTCTTCGCCTTTATGTGATCGCGGATTTCCCTCAGGGCATCGGCCTTGTACCGGCCGGTGAAGATGTCCTGGACGGGGTATTCGCGGGAAAGGTCCCAGGAGGGGAATTCCTCGGCTACGCCCAGCTGGTCGTAGAAAACGGCATCGGCGCCCAGGGCCATGGCCCTGTCGGCCCAGGCGGTGAGCCGGTCGCGCCAGGCACGTTTGCTCATGTCGGCTATAACGAAGGTGCGGGAGTCGTAGTAGCCAAGGGAGGTGCCTTCTCCGGTGAACTTGTAATGCTCCGTGAATTCGCGGCCGGTGTTGTCGCGGTTGGCCACTTGGGAGCCGGCTCCGGAGCGGTAGAAACCGCTTTCCACGTCTATCAGGCGGCCGTTATAATACAGAAGCAGGCGGTTCCCGCCGCTGCGGTATTGGGCAATGGCTTTTTTCCATGCGGGGTCTCCTCCCTGCGAGTCGTCGGGGGTGTAGTCGGGATATCCGTTGTCCATGCCCTCCTTCCACCAGCCGAAGGCCAGCACTGCATTGCAGCCCACCGACTCGCCTGCAGCGGCTATCCTGCCGGGAAGGTCTTGGTAGGTGCGCAGGTACTCTCCGTACTGGTGTTTGAAGATAACCCTCTGCCAGCCGGTCATGTCCTGCACCCAGGCGGGTACGGGAGCATGTTGCCACCAGGAGCTGGCCCAGCCGCGGTAAATGCGGCTTGTCGCCGTCCAGTCACCCCGGTAGGGGACCACAACAGACGCATCGTTGGACCAGCTGTCGCCGCACATGGCATTGGGATAGCGGTAGAACCCCGCTTCCAGGTGGGAGAAATCTTCGGTGACATGTCCTATACCGCCCTCGTCGGGATATGTCCTCAGGCCGTGCCAGGTTTGCTGGAAGGAAGTGTCGTGGCTGCCGAAATATATTCCGTGTTGAGCTCCCGTGAATGCAAAGCAGTTGGATGCGGCGTTGCGGGGGTACTGAAGGTCCAGCTGGCGGAACTTCTGTGCGGGAGTCATATACAGGGCCCGCGTGTCCACGTTGGAAATCTTCCGGACCGGATTGTCAAACACCTGGCCTCCGGTGTGGGTGGTAAGTAGCCTGTAGTCCTTGGGAAGCTGCAGGTCGCCCGCAAGGGGGTATTGCAGTTCGCGGATTATGGTGTGCGGCTCGTCGTTTTGGAGGGCGGCGGCAAAACGCACCATGGTCCCTTCCGTCCATATTTTCAGCTGCAGGCTGAAGCGGCGGCCGTCCAGGCCGTTGTAATCGAGGAAGGTGGTGTCGGCAATCCTTTGTACGACAGGCGTTTGCGTGTCGCCGGAAATTTCTATTTCTTTGCGGTCCTCAGTGTTGTAGTACATGCGCCAGAGAGCCTTGCCGCCGGCGTAGTTGCGCCCGTCAAAGGCAAGTTTTGTGAGCCTGCCCCGCTCGTCTATCTGTACTTCCGTGACCGGCAGCTCACCGCGGTTTCCAAGTACAAAGCGGCATATGTCGTCGTAAAGGGCCTTGTCCTGAGGCACCGGCGATGTAGCCAACTGAGTGAAAGCGTTGGAGCCGGAGTACAGCGCCAAGCTCTTTTTACCGAAGAACCCGGCGTCCCTGTATTCCTTCATGTAGCGGCGGAGGCGCTGCTGCAGGGCGGGGACATCGGCTCTGGTGAAAACGGGCCTTCCTTCACCGTCCGGGCCCATCCGGCCCTGGGGCATCTGATCCGCAACGCACGAAAATTCCATTTCCAGCTCCATGCCGGACATGTCGGCCCCGTTTATTGCGGCAATGGTCTTTTGGAAGGGATGGGCACCTTCCCGGTGCATGTCCCAGTACCAGTTGGGCTGCATCCAGGCCTGGTCTATTCCAAGGTCTTTCCAGTATTTGTAGCCCGGTCCCATATGGTAGGGAATCCAGTACAGCCCCAGCCCTGCGCCGTGGCAGTAGGAGGAAAGAGCGGGCACTACCTGGTCCCAGTTCTTGTATCTGCAGTTGACGTCTATGTCGTATGGCAGGTAAATCTCTTCCGAGGTGATGTAAAAGCCGGACAGCTCCAGATACTGTGTCCCAAGGGCTTTGAACATATCCCTCGCGGTGTCCATGTACCAGCGTAGCGCTTTCAGCCGGTTGTCCACCTTCGCAAAATCCAGTCCGTCGCCCCAGTAAGTGGTAGAAGATGCCTTGTCGGAAAAACGTTCGAACATAATTGCATCGGGAAGGCCGATGATTACCCCGCGCTTTTTCGAAGGAGGGCCGATACGTTCCGCTGCTGCCGCGCAGGCCTGTTCAAGGGCACTGACGCCGCCGCCCTGGCCCAGCCACAGGTCCAGCTGTTTTTGCCAGTCGGCTTTGGTGGCGCTTTCACCGGGGCCCAGCACGAAGGTTTTCCCGTCGGCCGCGCCTTCCAGGAAGAGGAAGCCTTCGAAAAGCCAGTGCTCGCTGCCGTCAGGGGCCTTCCAGCTCACGTGGGGGGCAAAGCGGGCGGCGTCCCACAGCCGGGGCTCCCGGTGCCAATATCCCACCAGGGTTATGTCGTGGAACAGGCGCGGTTCCTTCGGCCCGGGTTTTCCGCTGCAGGCAAGGGCGAGCATAAGGCCGGTTATTAGAAAAATGCGTTTCATTTGTTCTTCAGGGGTGATTCTGTGATGAAGTTGCATATATCCCGGAACATCTGCACGTCGCCCTCGTCCTTCGACGAGGCCAGCTGGTGCCAGGCGTCGGTGCCGGAATAAACGGCCAGGGGGAGTGTTCCGTACATCCCGCTGTCCTTGTACATCTGCATATATTCCCGTACGCGGCTGCGGAGAAGGGGAACGTCGGCGGCATAGAAGGTGGGGGTCCCGTTTCCGTCGGGGCCTGAGCGGCCGTCGGCCATGACGGAAGCAACAAGTGAATACTCGAATTCCAGTTCCACTCCCATGCGGTATTCCCTTATGGCCTGCTTGGTGTCCGACAGAGGATGTGATATGCTGCCGTGGTCCCAATAGTAGTTGGGCTGCATGAATATGTTGTCGAATCCCAGGCGGCGCCATACCTTGTAGCCCGGAGCCAGGTGGTAGGGAACCCACCACAGGCCCTCGCGGCAGGAATGGGCATAGCGGGAAGCCTCGGGAACCAGGATTTCCCAGTTCTTGTGCTGCCAGTTCCAGGTGTCGGCAGACGGGTCGTAAGATTCCCCTGCATCCTCGAAGAAGGCTGGATTCAGCGGCAGCTCCTCGGACAGAATGTAGAACCCCGCCAGTTCCAGGTGGCGGTACTTCCGTTCGTTGAAAAGGGCACGGCACCTGTCCATATACCATCGGCAGGCCAGAATCTGGTCCTGTGTTCTGGAAAAGTCCAGCCCGTCGCCCCAGTAGGTTGTGGAGGAACTCCTGTCGGAGAAATACTGGTAGCGGGTGGGGTCCGGGATGCTCATTACTATAAGCCGGGGACTGGGAGGTGTCCCGGCTTCGGCAATGGCGGCATCCAGTTGGACGAGTGCGCCTCCCTCACCAAGCCAGGCATCCAGGAGATCTTCCCAGGCATCCTTGCCGGCCGACTCTCGCCCGTTTGCCAGGCTGTAAGACTGCCTCCGGGCCGAATTGTAGCCGTCTATGCAAAGAAAGGCGTCGAAGATCCATTTCCCGTCGTACTGAACATGGGAGGAAAAACGCTCCTGAGTCCATGCCGGAGGATTGGAATTGTGCCAGCCCATGGTTATGAGGCTAAGGTCGGCAAAGGTTGGGACCCCTGTCCGGGACATTTCCCAGGGATAGAGCCCCTGAGGCCCGGCTCCGGTAGAGAATTCCAGCGTCACCACTTTTCCTTTCTCGCCCTTCGGGCCGATTCCCTGCACGTACAGTATATAGGACGTAAGCGGCTGCAGACCGGTTACTTGAAGCTGAAGGGAAACAGGCCCCGTGGAACCTGTTTTCTCCGACAGGGTCATGTCCTCGCTTACGCCGTAGTTCACACCGGAACACTGGACGGCCTGGACGGAGAATTTTGCGTCGAAGGCTGTTACCTCACCCATAGTGGCGCGGATTGCGGGAATAGCAGGCGTCGCAGGCCCCTCCTTCTTCCCGCAGCAGGCGAGAAGAAGGAAAAACGCTGCGAAAACTACCTGCCGACTATTGATCATTGCTTGCATGGAATAGGGAAAGGCCCACATTCTGTTTCACGACAGCGATGTAAACGTCGTTCCCGCTCTGCCAGATGTCCAGGTCCATGCCGCTGTTCTCGGATTTCCTGGGCGAAGGCGCCGCGGAGAGTTCTTCCTGCTCGGTGTCGTTCTGTATGGCGGCCTGGTACACAATCCTGGGATTGTCCAGCAGCTGTTTCCAGCTTTCGGACGTTTCGCCCTCCAGAACCACCAGGCGTCCGGCACTGGAGCCTTCCTGCTTTGCATAGGCAATATACCGTTTGCCCTTGAGGGTGAAGTAGCGGAACGCGCAGTCGGTGTACTTGCTGTCCAATTCGGTTACGGTGGGAGCGTCGTCGCCGCCGGAGTCCTTGTTAAGGTCTTTGGACGATTTTACGTACCAGGCTTTCGGGTCTTCTCCACCCCGAACTGTGGCCAGGCCTTCGCTGGCGTTTTCGGGGTAGGGGAAGAAAGCACCGGCGCCTGTCAGCTCGGGAGCCTTCACTCGGCCTACAAGGTAAAACTGTTCTCCCAGTTTGTCGCGGAGCCAGAAGGTTACCGTGCCCTGGGTGGTATTGAAGTCCTTGAAGTACAGCACGCCGTTTTGCAGGCTGCCCCACCATGTGAAGGTGTCGCCAAGGCGACGGCCGGCCCAGGTTGTGAGCGTGATAGCCTTGGGATCGGACTCTGTCCCCTTGTCGTAGACATAGAGGGTGGGGTCGCCTTCGTCCATGCTGGAGACCACCAGGACCGGTTTGCCGTTGTTGATTTCGGAGTTCGTGTTGGGAACCACACGAGGGCAGCTAAGGTAGAATATTCCCTGGGTCTGGACAGTTCCTACAGGAAGCTTTCGGTAGGTGCCGGGGTCTTCGAGGCTTATGGCCCAAAGGTTCTTGCTTGTGTTGGCTTCGGCTATATAGATATTTTCGCCGTCAAGGGTGACGTTGCGCTCCGCTGCGGCTGTAAAGCCGGTTATGTTGCTGCTCCAGGCCGATGCCGCGGTGGAATACAGCCCCCATACGCGTTCTACGTCAAAGCCTAACTTTGTTTCCTTCCACTCGATGCTCACATAGGTGACCATGTTTCCGTAGGTGAGGCCCTGAGGCTTGCTTTCCTTGGAATTAATCATGGCGGTTGCTTCGGCCGTGTTCAGACGTACCGGAACCAGATAGCTGGGGAACTGCGGCAGTTCGCCGCCGCTCAGAAGCACGCTCATGTCCAGCGTGAGCCCCACCGTACAGGACTGAGCGTTATTCTCCAGTGTGACAGTTGGAGTGTCAATTGTCAGAAGCCCCTGCGGCGCGGCCGTGTAGGAAGTCTCGTGCTCTCGGTTGTATTCCTCGATAAGGCTGTTGTCGGCTATTACCGGCCAGCTTATCTTCATACCCTTGATGGGCTTGGACACCACGAGGTCCAGCTTGATGGATTTTTTGAGGGGCGGCTGGTTGCCGTATTTGTCGGGCTCCACAGTTTTTTTCTGGATTACGCGGGTGATTGTCTTCTGGTTCACGGCAAGGCTTGAACGGTAGAGGCGCACCAGCAGGAAGCTGCGTTTTTGCTGCATTTTCACCTGGTCGCTGCCGGAAGATATTATTACGGGAATCACGTAATCCTCGCTGTCGCCCATGAGCGAGACCATCAGAGTGGGGTCCCAGTTCAGGGTAAGCTCTTTGGATGCGTCTTTTTCCGAAAAACAGAAAGATGTGGCATCCATCGAGTACAGTGACTGCGGAACCGTTCTAAAACTGGTATTGTGTTCCGCATTATACTGCTCCACAAGGGCTTTGCCCTGCTGCGCGTCCTGGGAAACAAGTACGGTGGCGGCAGTCTGGCCTTTACCGCTCTTGGCTATTCCTATCACATATCGGCCCGGATGGACAGACGCATCCACTACGTTTTCCAGGGATGTTATGCCCAGGCTGTCCGGTGCCATGTTGTTGTTCCGCATATCCGGAACGCACGCGGCCAAAAGGATAAGGACCGTAGAAAGTATGGTGAATCTTTTCATGATTGTTCTGCTTTAGAGGTGGTTTACCAACCGGGATTCTGTGTGAAGGATGTCATTTCGGCCAGCTGTCGGCTGCCGAAGGGGAACAGATAGTCGCGCTCCCGGAATAACGAACGGGCGCCGATATAGTCGTCGCTCACGCGGGTGTAGGAATCTTCGTAATTGTCGGCCGTAACGTGAAGGGTCCAGTTTTCCACGTTGTATTCCTTTATGGCAGTGAGGGTGCGTATGGCGTCGTAGTGGCGCTGGCTGCCCTCGAAGGCGAATTCGCACATCTTTTCCTGACGGATAATCCAGCGAAGCCATTCCTGGCCTGTGCGGGTTACTCCGCCAATTGTGCCGCCGGCCCCGTTGAAATCTATCTCGGGGTAGGCTTCCTGAAGGCCTTTGAGGCCGCTTCGTGCGCGCACTTTGTCTATATAGGTGACGGCCTCGGCGGCATCCCTCGTGGGCTTCTCGTTGCAGGCCTCGGCATAGGTCAGATACACTTCGGCAAGGCGGAAGGCCGGGTATACGTAACGTATGCTGCTGTAGTCGGTGTCTTCCGTGAGCTGGTTGCCGGCCTTGTAAAGGCGCCGCCAGGTGTAGCCTACGCGGTTGCAGCCCTGAGTTGCCGAATAGCGGGAGCTGCATTCCGCGTTGTCGTAGCAGGTGAAGCGGAGGGCACTGCCGTCCTTCGGCCTTTCACAAGGCCACCAGAAACCGTTGGGTACAAAGTTGGAGTAGAAGCGGGCGTCGCGGCCAACAGTGCTCTTGTGTGCCTTGAAGCGGGTTGCCCAGGAAGGCTTCACATCCACAAGCTGCTGGTAGTTCTCTTCCCAGCCGTCGGTCTCGTAGCCCGACAGCTCGTCCACCAGAGGACGGGAGTAGTCCAGCATGCCGTTCGTTTCGGCATATCCCACAACCGGATAACGGCCGCTGACGGCCATCGGGTAGGCATCAACAAGTTTGAGGGAAGGGGTGATGAGCGAGAATCCGCGGCGGCAGATTTTGCCGCCCGAAGGACAGGAGAATGCCACTTCGGCCCCGACGGTGCCAAGGTAAGCCTCGCCCCACTGACGGTACCACCAGCCCCAGATAATTTCCTTGTTGGTCTCCCAGTTTTCGAACCAGATATTCTGGTACGAATCGGCCGCAGCCTGAATGTCGGTCGCGGGAGAGCCTTTCTGAGTGAGGCTGTATTTGTTTAATTCTATGACATCCCAGGCTGCTTCGGCCGCCTTGTCCCATTTGGTGGCGTCGTAGGCAGGGAAGAGGTGCTCGCCGCGGCTGTTCGTAAGGCCGGCGTACTGTGGAAGCGGGTTGCCGTTATACAGGGGAGATGCGGCATACAGCAGCAGGCGGGCCTTCAGGGCCATTGCGGCGCCTTTTGTGACCCGTCCCATATTGGAAGTCGGCGCAATCACCGCCGCGATGTCGGCCGGAAGCAGCTGTATTGCACGGTCCAGTTCCTTTTCCATGAAAGCCACGTTCTGGTCCACAGTATGACGGTCGATAGTGCTGCCGTCCACGTTCTGGTCGCTGGCCACAGGGTTGCCGTTTTCGTCCATCCACAGGAACACCGGACCGTAGTGCCGGAAGAGGCAGAAATAATAGTATGCGCGCAGGAACCGTGCTTCCCCTTCCATGCAGGAGACGAGCTTTTCGGAATCCTCCTTGTCGTAGTGGAGGTTGTCTATGAAGGTGGTGCACTCGTTTATGGCCTCGTAGAATTTCTTCCAGTAGTTGCCGCTGGCCACGTCCACGGAACTGGCGCTGGAATACTCCCCGCGGCGCACCTTGTACCAGTTGGTCTCCCACTGGGATTTTCCGTGCAGGGCTTCGTCGGAGCGCAGGCTGGTTCCACCCTCGTTGCCGCGGAGGTTTTCTTCCTCCGGGATGTAGGAATACAGGTGGGCCAGATACTTGCGTACGGCAGTAGACCGGCCCATAATGTCTTCGAGCGTGGCCTGGTCCTTTGTGTTTATGTCGAAGTAGGAGTCGCAGGAAACGGCCATGCAAGCTAATGCAAGCACGGCGATAAGGGATAATCTTACAGTATGTTTCATAAGGCGTTTCCTTTAAAAGTTAAGATTTACACCCAGGCTCACGTTGCGCGTGAGCGGATAAACGTTACCGTAGGCCGATTCCAGCTCGGGATCCCACAGCTTGAAGGCCGAGAAGGTCACCAGGTTCACGCCCTGAAGGTAAATCCTGACGGTGGAGATGCCGGCCTTCCTGGTCCATTTCTTGGGCAGGGTGTAGCCCAGCTCGGCATTCTTGAGCCTCAGGAAGCTCATGTCCTTTTGCCAGAAGGTGGAGGCGCGCAAGTTGTTGTCAGGCGTTTCGGAGGAGAAACGGGGATACTCGGCGTCGGGGGTGTGGGTCACGGACCAGCTCCTTTCGGCGACATCGGCAAAAATCTGTCCCTGGACCAACACGTTTGAGGCGGCGCCGCCATAGAGGTTGTAACCGCCGATAATGCGTGTCACATGGGCCATTCCGCTGAAGAATACGCTGGCATCGATGCCCTTCCAGCCCACAGAAAGGCCGAATCCGTAGTTTATCTCCGGGATTGAGGTATAGCCGATGGGCACCACGTCGTAGTCGTCTACCTGGCCGTCGCCGTTTATGTCGCGGTACTTTATGTCGCCGGGAGCCACCGAGCCGAAAGTCTGGACAGGCCAGCAGTCAATTTCTTCCTGGCTCATGAAAATTCCCTCGGCGATGAGGCCCCGCTGCTGGCCGTTGGCAAAGCCGGCGGTGTTCTGATAGGGCCATACCTGCGAAGGCTTGTCGTCGTATACTCTGTTGTTGCGGTTGAAGGTATAGTTCCCGCGGGCGCTCAGACTTAGGCCGCCCGGGAAGGTATAGTCGAACTGGGCGCTCAGGTCGAAGCCGGCATTCTGCATTTCGCCTATGTTGGTGTACTGGGTCTTGCGCATGCCCACTACGCTGGGAAGGCTCTCGCGTTTGATGAAGATGCCGCTGCGGTAGTCGTTGAAGTAGTCCATCTGGAACTTGAAATGGTCCTGCCACAGGTTTATTTCCACACCTGCGTTGCGCTTGAGCGCCTCTTCCCAGACGATTCCGGGGTTGCCAAGGTCGCCCACAGCTACGCCGCCGGGGTTGTTGGGGGCGCTCAGCCCCCATCCGAATCCGTCTATTCCGCTGGTGTCCATGGTGGTGTTGTAGCCGAAGCGGCGGTTTCCGCCAATCTGGTCGTTGCCCACCTTGCCGATCGAAGCCTTTATCTTGAAAAGGCTCACCCAGGTTTTTATGGGGTCCCAGAATTTTTCATTGGATATCATCCAACCCACTGCACCGGAAGGGAAGAAACCGAAGCGGTGGCCGGGAGAGAAGTTCTCGGAGCCGTTGTAGCCGAAGTTGAATTCGGCAAAATAGCGGTCGCGGTAGCTGTAGGTGGCGCGGCCTGCTATGCCCAGGCTCTTGTAGGGGAAGGTGTACCAGTAGCTGCCGGGGTTAATGTTGGTGCGCTCCCTCAGATACCAAAGGAACATGCCCCCCACGCGGTGGGCGCTCATGAAGCTGTGCTCGTAGTTGGCCGATGCTTCGATATTCAGGACAGTCTGCCCCGTGACACCGGACCCCGATGTGTTTATGTATCCGGTGCCTGAGTTCCCCTGAAGAACATACTCGTAGCCGGGAAGCTTTTTGTTGTAGCTCAGGTAATAAATTCGCGGGAGGATTGTGTTTGTATAGGAGGTGTTGCTCTTGGCGTCCCAGGAAACCTGCAGCTTGGCAGTGAGCCCCTCCAGAAGGAAGTCGGAGAAGTCCTGCGTAAGGGAAACTGTGGTCTGGGCATTCTGGGTGGACGTCACCGAATAGCCCATGTTGTTAATGAGGTTGTAGGGGTTCAGGCCGTTCTCCGGATTGGACAGGGTGCCGTCGGAGAATACCACAGGGAAGCCGATGGGAGAAATCTGCATGGCATAGCTGTAGATTTCGCTCACGTCGCTGCCGGGCCGGTTTTTCCTGGTGAACTGCGTGCTCAGGTCCATGCCCAGGACCGTGGACTTGGTAATGTTTATGTCCACGTTGGTGCGGAAGTTGAACCTCTGGTAGTTCATCTGGGAGTTGTAGCGGTCGTTCTGAGCCACATTGAAAATACCGTCCTCATAATAATAGGAGCCGCCGGCATAGTACCGTACGTTCTTTGTACCGCCCGCCACGGCTATATTGGCCTTGTGGTTCATGGCCATGTCCCTGAACAGCTGGCTCATCCAGTCCACGTTGGGATACAGGTCGCTGTAACGGATGCCCAGGGGGTCGTCCACAAACTGTGAGCGTACCTCGTCGGAGGCCAGGTACATGGAGCGGCTGTAGTCGTCTATCATGCCGGGCTTCATGGCGTTCAGATAGTCGATGAACTGCTCGGCCGATGCCATGCGAGGAATCCTCGTGGGGGAGGTGATACCCGATTCCAGCTTGACGGTGACCTTGGGCTTGGACTCCGAGCCGCGCTTGGTGGTTATGAGCACTATTCCGTTGGCGCCGCGTACGCCGTAAAGGGCGGTTGCGGTGGCGTCCTTAAGGATGGAAAATGATGCGATGTCATCCGTGTCCACGAGGTCCATGGAACGCTCCACGCCGTCTACCAGGATAAGGGGATAGGCGTTTTCGCCGAAAGTGTTCACGCCGCGTATCCAGAACTCGGCGCTGGATCCCGGTTCGCCGGAATGCTGGACGGCGACCACGCCGGCAAGTTTTCCGGCAAGGCCGGTGGACAGCTGGCCTATGGGCGCCTGGAGAACCTGCGCGTCAACGGTGGTGATAGAGCCTATCACCGAGGCCTTCTTCTGGGCGCCGTAGGCCACCATCACAACTTCCTCCAGCTGGTTGCTCTGGGGAACCAGTTTCACAAGGATGTCTTTCTGGTCGCGGACGGTTACAGGTTCGTCTTCGTAGCCCAGGAAGCTCACTATGAGCACGTCGCTGGATTTGACGGAAATCTCGAAGCGTCCTTCGGCGTCGGTCATAACGCCGCGGGTTTCGCTCTTGACAGTGACAAAAGCACCGGCAACTGGTTCGTCGGTCTCGTCCAGAACGCGTCCTTTCACGTTTTGGCTCTGGGCGCGGGCTGCGGGCGACAAAGCCGCAAGCAGTGTCACGACAAAGAGCGTAGAACAGATTTTTTTAAGGCAAGACATATAGGAAAACTTATTTGTGTATTCAAAACAGTGAGGACAGGCCTTCATATACTGCTCCGGGAGGGGCCTGGACAAGCCGGATCCCTTCCATGTACCGCATGAATGAAGGCTCCATAAGGGAAAAGGACTGTGAAACCTGCCCTCCGGTGAGAACGGTGGATACATTCATCCCGCTTATGGCCTGTGCGAGAGCCCGGCCAAGGTATTCCCCGGCCAGGGCATACGCTTTTTGGGCGGCCCGGTCGCCGTCGTATGCTTTCCGGGCAATGGTGCGGGCCGTCTGGTCGTTGTCGCCTGTGATGCGAGCATATTCATTGCAAATGCCCCTTGCCGACACATGGTCTTCAAGGATTCCGCCGTTCCCGTCCGGAAGGTTCCAAAGGCTGCGGGCAGGGGAGCCGGAAGGCGAATACTGAACCTGCCCTTTTTGGGCAAATGAATAGCCCAGCCCTGTCCCGATGGTCACCAGGGCGGTATTTCCCTCCTCAAGTCCAAGCATTTTTATGCAGCCAAGAAGGAGGGCGTTCACGTCGTGATGGAATACCAGCCGGACGCTTTGGGGAATGTCCGCAAGTTCCCTCAGGCTTTTCCCGTAGACCGAAGCGAATTTGTGCTTCATCAGGAACACGCCTTTCTGGTAGTCAAATGGCCCGGGGATGGCCACTCCGATTCCGGATATGCCGTCCGTGGGGCCGATGGCGGCGGACAGCACTGCGGCTATGGCCGCGGCGCCCCCGTTGGAATCCACGTGGACGGAGCGGCCGTCGGAGCGTTTGATGAATGTGCCTCCTACGTCAAGCAGGATCCGATTCGTATCCATCTCTGAGACAGGTTTTGTGAACCCGTATGGGTTCCTTGCCCAGGTTTTCAATTACATATTTTCCCATCGAGGCCGGTACGCAGGCAATCTCCATGAAGTCAAGGTCGAAGAAGCGTTCCGGATGCTCCTCGCTGCGGATGCGTATGTGGTCGCCGTCCACAAGGGTGAGCACATGGAATTTTTCGCCGCAGGTGTCCTGGCGGCACTCTTTCTCGAATTCCAGGCGGCGGAGCGAAATGTACATCTGGGGATTCTCGCCCAGGATGTACTCTTTCCAGCCTTCGCCCTCGCGGTCCAGACGTGGCTGCTGCACAATGTATTCGGGGCTCCGGGGGTCGTGGATTACGCTGTGCCGGCGGTCGGTGCGCACATTCAGTTCTCCCAGGTGCGTGTGGATGGGCCGCTGTTTGCCGTCAAAGTCAAGCCGCAGGTAGTCGTACATTTTATAAGTATAGGAACCTATGGTGAGCGAGCCTATTTCCAGAATTACCTGGTTGCGGCCGCTGGAGTGGATGGTTCCTGCCGGAAGCATAACCTGGAGCCCGGGCACGGAGTCCTCGTAGCTCACGTATTTCATGTAGTCACACGGCTTGTGTTCCGTGTCGGCCGCCTCTATCTCGCGGAAGAAGGCGGGGATGTCGGCATCGTCGCGGAAGCCGATGAAAGTTTTGGCCTCGTGGCCGGTAATCACTACGTAGTAGCTTTCGTCCTGGCGGCCGAACTCGTTATAATTCTCTACGTTGAACTTGCCGCCGCTGTGGCACTGTATGCTCATGTTGCCTGTGCTGTGGTAGCTGTCGTCCCAGTTGAAGCGGATTGGGAAGTAGCCCTTGTATTTCTTTACGCAGGTCTCTCCCATGAGGCTCACGCCCTCCTTGTGCACGAAGGAGCAGTAGTTAATGTCCAGCAGCTGCTCTCCGGCCTGAACCAGTACGCTCACTTCCATGGGGATGAAGTCGAATACCCAGGCGGCGTTGCGCATCTTTTCGGGAAGGTGGCGCAGATTCTTCATATATGAGCCGCCCCAAACGCCCTCCAGATAGCAGGGCTTGGCGCGGAAGGGGTATTTCACCAGCTGGGCGCAAATATCGGCAAAGGCCTTGAAAGGCATCATCTGCAGCATGTTGCGGTCGTTGTCCAGGAAGTACCAGTCCAGGAGGCCGCCATCGAAGATCTCTTTCCTAAGCTGCACGGCGTTTTCGAAGTCGCAGTAATAGCAGCGGCGGATGGTGCGGTTTATTATTCCGGTGTGCTTCTTTCCTATATTGGCATATTCTCCGGCACGGATGCGCAGCATGCTGTTCATGGGAGTTATGTCGAACCAGCACTTTATGTCGTACAGGGGGCGGAATTCTTTTATCAGGGAACCGTATCCGTAAACCAGGACCAGAGTCCCGGGGGCCTTGAGCGCGGGGACCTCCTTTTTGAATGCCTCTACTTTTACGTCGTCCATAAGGCCCCTGTAGCCGCCGTGGTATACCTTGCCGTAAAGCAGCGTGGGGTCTATCTTCTTGTCCCAGATAAGCAGCGGGTCTATTATGGAATCTATCTCGTCGCCGCTTTTAAAGGTGCGGGCCGCGCTGTCCACGAATTCTATCCTGAATCCGGCAACGTCGCATTCCCTTGCAAGAAGGCTCACCAGAAGGTCCCATTTGGTGGTGGTATATCCGTCCAGTGCCACAACGGCGCCGGAAGCCTTTACAAGGGGGCCGATTTCCTGTATAAAACGCTTGGCCACCAGTGGGTTGCCTGCGGTTATGGATTCTATGGTTTCCTTCTCCAGATGGGGCCTGTTCACGGGTTTGGGGTCGTGAAAAGGGAAGGGATTGTACATGAAGCTCATGGTAGTGCTCTTTGGAATTAACGTATGTCGTAGTACTCGAATCCCATCATGCGGGCGAGGTCTTCAAGCTGGGGGCGCCAGTCGCCGTCGGCAATGGCGTAATGCTGCGTGGCGCCTATATTCAGGACTTTCTCCCACAGCTCTTTCACGGGCACCACAGGCTTGAAAATGCTGTGGCTGTAGGTTGCCAGAAGGTGTTTTTTGCTGCTCTGGGGAGTATCCTTTTCGCTCAGGCTTTCGGCCAGGAAGGTAATTAGCTTGTAATTGCCGTCCTGCTCGTAAAGGCCGGCCACGGTCTTCATGCCGGGAGAGAAGCGGTACCAGGCAAAGGGGGCGCCGGCATACTTCCAGCTTGTCTTGGCAAAACGTACGTCGCGGGCAATAATCACGTTGTCCTGCCACTGAGGGTCGTTGTGGTCGTTGGGGCCGGCATGGCCTCCGGCAAAGGTGCCGAAGTCGTCCTCGATATGGAAGGGCTCTATGAAATTCACGTGTTTTCCGGAGATGAGCTTGAGGATGTAGGTTATGAGCCCGGCGCCGATATCGGCCTCGGGGACAAGGACGCTCACGTTGTCGTTGAACCATTCCGGGTAGAAGCCGGCACGGCAGCCTGCGGTGCGGAACGTGGCCTGGTCTATGTCGTTGTATACGAAACAGTCGATATCGCTCTTCTGTGCCATGTTCTTAATTGCAAGGCTGGCCTTCACGCAGCCGATGAACTTGTCGTACTCCACATCGTCCATCATCCGGTAGCGGGAGGTGAGCTGTTGGGCATATGCTTTCACCTGCTCTTCGGGCAGGTTGTCTATTTCAGTGCCGTAGTCGCTGTAGGGGAGGTAGTGGATTTCGGGGCCGATCTTGGTGAAAAGTTCGTAATTGTCTATATAGGTGCTCCACATGGCTTCGTTCATGTTGGCCATGAGGCCCACGCTGGAGCGGCGCAGGATGGAGCGAGTGCGGGCGGCTTCGGCAAACACTTTTACCTGGGCGCTTATCTGCTCCCGGGTTCCCAGGACGGTTTTTACGCCCTCCCTGGGCACGCGTTTTACGCTGCCGGAAGCTTCCAGCGACCCTACCAGGGTGCCTGCGCACAGGTAGTCTATGAAGTCGTCTTCGTCCAGGGTGGTCTCGAAGCTCATCCTGTCTTTGGCTACGTTGCAAAAGATAATGGGAAGCTGCGGGCAGTCCCTAAGGAAGCGTATCCAGGCAAAGTCTTCGCTCCAGCTAAGGAATTCGGCATAGACAAAGTCCACGTCGCTGGCGAAGAAGAGCTTGATGGCTTTTTCGGCATCTTCCCTTTCATACACGATTCCGGGGTCCACCAGGTCCAGGAACGGCATCGAGGCCTTTATTCCGGCCACTGCCTTTTCCTTGCGCTCGCCGTAGGTTCCGCGCGCGGGGCCCGAAAGGTTCTTGAACCGGGGCGAGGCTATAAGAAGAAGGCCCGCCCTGGCTTTACGTATCTTGGATTCTCTATTCATGCTTTGTAATTTTAGAATGGTCTCGGTTGTAGTATTTGCAGCTCACCCACAGGCATGCAAGGCCGCACAGCAGCCAGATGGCCCCGAGGATGGGGAATGTGGCGTTAAGGCTGCCTGTGGCTTCTTTTATGAGAGCCAGGATGTAGGGCGCGGTGGCTCCCACTGCAAAGCCTGTCATTATCATGGCGCTGGAGCAGCTGGCATGCAGGTGCTCCGGGGTTACGTCGTAAAGGGCTGCGTAGATGTTCGCGTCGAAAAATGCCCGGAAAAAGCCCCAGCCGGCAAAGCACAGATACAGGATCCATACATTGCCCACGGAGCCCATCAGGGGCAGGAAGGCGGCGCCCAGGATAAGGCCGGCTCCCTGGATTATCATGCGCTTGCGGGGGTCCCTGGCGGCCCATTTGTCGCTTAGCGTTCCGGCAAGGAGCACTCCGGCAAAAGCGGCCACATAGGTCCACAGCATGGAGTTGAGCCCTGCCTGTGCCCCGCTCTGGCCAAAGTTTTCCTGCAGGAAGGTGGGTACCCAGGTCATGTAGCCGGTAATTACGAAGATGAATCCGCAGAAGCCTATTGTTACCATAAGCGCGGTGGGTGTGGTGAAAACGGTCTTGAAACCGTCCCAGATGCCCGGTTTGGCCGGCACCTGATGTACAGCGCTCCCGGTCAAATTATTTTTAGGGACGGTGCCCGAAAAACCAATTTGCCCGTACGCTCCAACTTCTTGCTGCGGTGCGTCCTTAAGCCTGAAGGCCATTATAGCGGCCCAGACAACGCCCGCGCCGCCGAAGATATAGAAGGCGTACTGCCAGCCCAGGTGGTCGCCTATGTATCCGGCCAGCCAGCCGGCGAGGATTACTCCCACATAGTAGGATGTCTGGTGTACGGACATGGCCCTGGCACGCGTGTCGGTGTGATATTGCCCAAGAAGGGAATAGTTGGCAGGGCCGAAGAAGGCTTCGCCGCCGCCGGTTGCGACCGAACGGGTGAGTATAAGGAGAAACACTCCGTTGGCAAGGCCGGTGAGCATGGTGGCAACGCTCCAGAACAGTATGCTCAGGGTAGTAACCCATTTACGGCTGAAGCGGTCTCCCAACCAGCCGCCGATAGGAACCATTACGGCATAGAAGAGGTTGAAGAAAACGGCGATAAGGCTTACGGACGAGTCCGTGAGGCCCAGGCTGTCCCTTATCAGGGGCAGTACCGAGTTGAATACCTGCCGGTCTCCCTGATTAAGAAGATATGCCACCCATAGCAGGGCCAGCACTTCCCACTTGTACCAATTCGCTCTGTTTTTCATCTGTGGTGTTCTGTGGTGCAAAATTAGAAATAAATATTGGTTTTACAATGCAATAGGCAGCTTAATGTCAAAGGCCGAAGTACTCGCGGTAGCGGTCGTACAGGTGCCCCGCCTGGGGGTAGGCGCTCTGGGGGCTCATGAAGTGGCTGAACTCGAAGGTGATGGCCTTGTCGTAGCCGCAGCGCTTAGCAGCCTCCAGTTTAAGGCGCAGCTTGTCGAACTTGATGGGGAGAAAGCGTATGGGCATGTCGCGGTCGAAGGTTTCGGCATTGGTCCAGCACTCGATGCCGTAGCGGTCGGCAAGTTTCTTGTTCACGCTGAAGAAGGCGTCAAGCTCGTCGTAGTCTATGTGGCCGTCCTGGAAGGCGCAGGCGTCTACATATTCGTGTATTCCGTCGAAGATTTCGTTCCATTCCTTTTCGTGCTGGGCCACGGATACGGCCTCCTCCTTGGTCATCTTTCCGCTTCCCATCACCGCCTTTTTGCCGTCTATCCAGGGAGAGATGAAGGTGGGCAGCCCGTCCGACACTTCCTTGCACTGGCGGCCCATGGTCCGGAAACTCTCTATGGCTCCGCGGGTTGCACGCGATATTTCGCCGGAAATGTACCAGCCGCCGAAACTCCGGTACTTGGAGCCGTAGCGCTCCCATATCTCGTCTATCACGTACTTGTTGGCCTCCACCTCATAGCTCATGTCGCCGGTGTCCCAGTATTTTCCGGAGTCGTAAAGGCCCAACATGAAGGTCATGCCGTATTTGTCGGCAAGCCTGCAGAACATGTCGATAAGGTCTACAGAGGGCATGTAGCAGCCTTTTTTGAGAAGATAGGGGCTGGGATAGGTTATGAATTTGCGATATCCGCAGCGGATAACGGTAACGGTGTTTATGCCTATTGCCTTCATGTAGCGGAAGTCGCGGTCCCATTCGGCCTCGCCCCAGTTCTGGTGGGGAATGTCGTGGGAAATCTCGTCCAGGAAGGTGCCCGTGATGGGAAGCGCGTTATTGGACGGGACAATGAGTGAACTGTGGATGGAAGAGTCCAGTTCTATCCCATACTTGTCCTTCCCGGGACCCTTGCATCCGACTGCGGCGAGAGGCGCTGCGGCAGCTGCAAGAACTCCTTTTTTCAAAAAAGACCGGCGGTTTTCCATAGCTGTGGTGTGCTGTGTTTCTTTTTTCCAAGCAAAAGTATTATTTTTGTCCGGAAAAAACAAGTAAAATCGGACTATGAACAAACAGGAATTTGCCGCAATGGCAAAACGTTATCGGCAGGAACTGTACCAGAATGTCCTGCCTTTCTGGCTGGAACGTTCCCAGGACCGCGAATTCGGAGGATATTTCACCTGCCTGGGCCGCGACGGTTCAGTCTTCGACACGGACAAGTTCGTATGGCTCCAGGGAAGGGAAGTGTGGATGTTTGCCATGCTGTACAACAAGGTAGAAAAGAATCCCGCGTGGCTGGATTGCGCCCTTCAGGGCGGCCGCTTTCTGGAAAAGTACGGCCACGACGGCAATTACGACTTCTATTTTTCGCTCACCCGTGAAGGCAAGCCCATCATAGCCCCTTACAACATTTTCTCCAACACCTTTGCCTGCATGGGATTTGCCCAGCTGGCCGTTGCAACCGGCGACTCTCACTGGGCGCAGCTGGCCCGGGAAACCTTCCGGCGCATACTGGAGCGGCGCTCCAACCCCAAAGGCCCGTGGCTTAAGTCCGTGCCCGGAACGCGCCCCATGAAGGATTTCGCCCTTCCCATGATCATATGCAACATGGCCCTGGAGGTAGAGCCCATCATCGAGGACAAGGCCCTTCTGGACAAAACCATAGACGAAGCCCTTCACGAGGTGTTCGACGTCTTTTACCAGCCCGATCTGGGCGTAATGGTGGAAAACCTGGCCCCGGACGGCAGTCTTCTGGACTGCTTCGAAGGCCGCCGGGTGAACCCCGGTCACGACCTGGAGGCCCTCTGGTTCATGATGAACCTGGGCCTGCGCCTTCACAGGAAAGACATAATAGACAAGAGCATGGAAATTGCGCTCCGTGTCATAGACTACGGCTGGGACAAGGAGTACGGCGGCATTTTCTATTTCATGGACCGCAAGGGCTATCCCACCCAGGAACTGGAGTGGGACCAGAAACTTTGGTGGGTGCATCTGGAAAGCGCAATAGCCATGATAAAGGGCTATCAGCTCACCGGAAACGAAAAAGCCCTGGAATGGTTCCTCAGGCTGGACGACTATCTGTGGACCCGTTTCAAGGACCCCGACTATCCCGAGTGGTTCGGCTATCTTAACCGCCGCGGGGAGGTCCTGCTGCCCCTCAAGGGCGGCAAGTGGAAGGGCTGCTTCCATGTGCCAAGAGGCCTTTATCAGATAGGAACCATCCTCCAGGACATAGCCGACAACCGTTAAACTGCCCCTGCCATGAGTAAAGTGAGTGCAAAAGTGCTTTTCATCGCCCTTGTGGCGGCCCTTGGCGGTATCCTTTTCGGATACGACACCGCCGTAATTTCCGGAACTACCGAGGTGGTGCGCCTGCAGTTCGGCCTGGGGACGGGCGGCGAGGGCTGGTATGTGGGCTGCGCCCTTATCGGCTCCATTCTGGGTGTTCTTATTGCAGGCATGCTCTCCGATTTTCTGGGGCGCAAGAAAACCATGCTCATATCGGCCCTGCTTTTTTCGGTATCGGCAATAGGATGCGCCTTCTGCGCCGATTTTACCCAGCTGGTGCTGTTTAGGATAGTGGGAGGCTTCGGGATAGGAATTGTTTCAATCGTATCGCCGGTCTATATCTCCGAGGTTTCTCCTGCAGAGGTCCGTGGCACCATGGTGAGCCTTTACCAGCTTTTCATCACTATAGGCTTCCTGCTGGCCTACCTTGCCAATTTCCTCATCCTCAAGGGTACTTCCATGCCGGATTACTGGAGGCCGATGCTCGGGGCCGAGGCTGTCCCCGACATCCTGTTCCTGGTGCTCATTTTCTTCATACCTGAAAGTCCCCGCTGGCTTGCTGTCCGGGGGCAGCGCCAAGATAACAGCGAAGCTTGGAAGGCCTTACGGGAAAAGGGAATCCTCAGAGCCGTTCTCATCGGCAGTGCAATAGCCATCCTTGGACAGTTCATGGGAGTGAACGCCGTCTTGTACTACGGTCCCAAGATTTTTGCCGATGCCGGCTTCCCCGACCCTCTGTTCTCCACTGTCCTGGTGGGCGTGGTGAATATGCTCACCACTGTTATTGCGCTTGTGATAATAGACAAGGTGGGGCGCAAGAATCTGGTGTGGTGGGGCGTCGGAGGCATGATTGTGTGCCTTCTGATGATAGGCCTTTACTTCCTGCCCCGGACGCATCTTCCCAACGCATTCATGCTCACCTTCTTCCTTCTGTACGTGTTCTGCACGGCCATATCCATAAGCGCCGTGGTGTTCGTGCTCCTGAGCGAGATGTACCCCAACCGGGTGCGCGGCCTGGCCATGTCCATCGCGGGCTTTGCCCTGTGGATAGGGACCTACCTTATTGGCCAGCTCACCCCCTGGATGCTGGAGAACCTTACTCCTGCGGGCACCTTCTTCTTGTTTGCCTTCATGTGCGTTCCGTACCTGATTATTATGTATAAGTACGTGCCCGACACAACCGGAAAGTCACTGGAAGAAATCGAGGCATACTGGAAACGCTAGCCCCTATGAAACTGGAGCTTCACCTGCCCACCGACGGCTTCTACCAAGGAACGCGCTTCGACAGGAGCGGCATTTTCCGTTCGCTCCAGTTCAGGGGCACGGAGCTTTGCGGCCCCTGGTTCCAGCGTTACGACCCCTTTATGCACGATGCCGTGAAGGGGCCTGCGGAAGAATTCTCTCCCGTTCTGCTGGACGGCCTGTGGCTGAAACCCGGCGTGGGCCTTCTGATGCCCGACTCCCAGCCCTACGACCGTTTCAAGCTATACCCTCTGGCCGATCCGGGCCGATGGGAAACCGACGGCTCTCGCTTCAACCATTATCTCGAGGGGTGCTACGACTATGTGAAAGAAATTGCGGTTACCGGGGAAAGCAGCTTCGAGATCCGGCATACCCTGAAAGCATTCGTGGACCTTCAGGGCAGTGTGTACAATCATAATTTCTTCACCATGGGGAAAATGGCGGTAACTCCTTCGCGCCTTATCGATTTCCCCTTCCGGCCCGAAGGCGGCTGGCGTGCCCGCTACGACAGCGTGGCCTTCACCCCCTGTGGTGTACGTTTCTCCCGCGCCCTTGTGGAAGGGGAGTCGGTGTATTGCGGCAATATCCACGAGGCGGCAGGGGAGGGAATGCCCTATACGATGCGCCTGAGTGAAGGCCCTCTTTCCGTAACTATAAAAGGAGATGTCCCGGTACAAAAAACAGTTCTGTGGGCAAACCACCGCATAGCATGCCTGGAGCCGTACAACAGTATAGACCTTGGCGCCGGGCAGACTTTTTGCTGGAAGATTGAATACACGCTTGAAAATAATCCCGTACTGCCATGAAAAAAACCGCTTTCGCGCTTATGCTGATGCTGTGTGTGATTCTTTGCCACGCCCAGGGATATAAGGAACTGCCTCTCGGAAGCATCCGGGCATGCGGCTGGCTTCATGAGCAGCTTGTGCGGCAGGCCGACGGCCTCACGGGCCATCTGGACGAGGTGTACCCTCAGGTTATGGGACCTTCCAACGCCTGGCTCGGAGGAGACGGCGACGCCTGGGAACGCGGCCCCTATTGGATAGACGGCCTGCTCCCTCTTGCCTATATACTTGACGACGAATGCCTTATAGCCAAGGCCCGCACCTGGGTAGAGGCAATCCTTTCCTCGCAGCAGGAAGACGGTTATCTGGGCCCTGCCCGGGACAACCCCTTCGTATACGGCCTCCAGAGGGGCAAGTCGCACGACTGGTGGCCCAAGATGGTCGCCGTAAAGATTCTTAAGCAGTATTACATGGCTACCGGCGACTCCCGTGCAATAGACTGCCTCACGAATTACTTCCGTTACCAGTACGAGAATCTTTCCAAAACGCCCCTTGGCCACTGGTCCGGCTGGGGACGCTGGCGCGGCGGCGACAATCTGGATATAGTTTATTGGCTGTATGGCATAACGGGAGAGGACTGGCTGCAGGACCTTGGAAAACAGATACATGAGCAGACCGCGGACTGGACGGCCATGTTCCTGGAGGGAGATATCTTTTACAGGCAGGGCAGCGTTCACTGTGTAAACCTTGCGCACGGTTTCAAGGAACCTCTGGTGTGGTGGCAGATTTCGCATGAGGATAAGGACCGCGAGGCCGCGGCAAAGGGTGCGGAAACCATCGGCAGTACCGTGGGAATCCCCAACGGCCTGTGGGCCGGGGACGAGATGCTTCACTGGGGCCATCCCAACCGTGGCAGCGAACTTTGTACTGCCGTGGAAATGATGTATTCGCTGGAAACCATGCTGCGTATAAGCGGCGACATCCGCTGGGCCGACTGGCTGGAGCGCGTGGCCTACAATGCCCTTCCCGCCCAAGTGGACGACAAGTTCACCGCCAAACAGTATTTCCAGCAGACCAACCAGATATCCTGCACGCGTACCATCCGGCCTTTTTCCACGCAGCACGACGGGACCGATGTCCTCTTTGGCACCCTGAACGGCTATCCCTGCTGCCTTTCGAACATGCACCAGGGCTGGCCCAAGTTCACCCAGAACCTGTGGTACGAAAGTCCCGGCAAGGGACTGGCGGCGCTGGTGTATGCACCCTGCAGCGTATCGGCCACTGTAGGCGGCGGCGTAAAGGTGAAAATTGAGGAATCTACCGCATATCCGTTCGTGGAAAGCGTATCGTTCCGCATTTCCTTCCCCGGCCGGAAGAAGGGAAAGGCAGTTTTCCCGCTCAGGCTCCGAATCCCCGCCTGGTGCACGGATGCAAGTGTGCAGCTGAACGGCAAAACGCTTGAGGTACAGGCGAATGATGGCATAATAACGCTGGAACGGGAGTGGCGCGGCGGCGACATGCTTGTCCTTGACCTTCCCATGCACTTGGAAGTGGAAGAGGGCTACGACAAGGCCTGGTCTTTTGTGCGCGGCCCTTTGGTCTATGCGCTAAAGATGGAGGAAAAGTGGAACTGGACAAGCTTCGAGGGGCGCGACCGCTACTACGGGGAAGGCGCCTGGGAAGTGACATCGGCAACCCCCTGGAACTACTGTATAATGCGCGACAGTTTCCGGGCCGATTCCTGCGCCGTGGCCACCCGCCCGCCGGAAGGCTACCCCTGGAACGTGGAGGCGGCGCCCGTCAGGATCCGCGTCCCCGCCCGCGTGCTGCCCCACTGGCAGGAGTATAACGGCTGCCCCGGCGACGTGGCGTTCTGGACCGAAGCCGGCGACGACACCGGCGATGCCTGCGTGATAGAGCTGGTCCCTTACGGCTGCACCACCCTGCGGATAGCGGCTTTTCCTACCCGCATAATCCCCTGGGACCGTGCCCACAGGGACAAATATGTGCTGCAGAATTAGAGTCTGATAAAGATCTTTCGTCTGTATAGCGGCAGAACCACAAGGTATATTGCCAGCACCCCGCACAGCGCGTAAAGCAGCGAAGTCCAGGGCGTACTGCCCACTGCGCCCATTACGGCGGCCTTCCAGCCGCTTGCATGCATTGCCCATACAATTACGTTGCACAGCAGGAAGCAAAGGATGGCATTGGAGCCGAACACCTTCCAGAATCCGGTGTGCTTCCAGACTCCCTTTTCGTCTATAAGATAGTGGAAGGCGCTTAGCAGAAGGGTTGCAATGCCGCAGGCTACCAGCACGAAGGAAGGCGACCATACTTTCTTGTTAAGGGGCAGTATCCAAAGCAGAAGCAGCCCGCCCGAAAGCATGAGTGCCGCGGCGGTGTCCATGCGGCGGAAATCCTTGTTCACCAGCCACTTGCCAACTATAAAACCAATAAGTGTATGCGCCACTGCAGGCAGGGTGGACAGGATGCCTTCGGGGTCTATCCCGTTGTCCAGCCTGTATACGTGGCCGGGGCCCAGAATGGCGGCGTCCACGCGTGCGAGAATGTTCTCGGGGCCATATACATAGCCCTTTCCAAGCAGCAGTAAGGCGCCGTACGCGACAAGGATTGCGCTTACTGTCCAGCCCGTCCATTTGTGCGGGACGGTGCACACAATGAGGGCCGATATGCCGTAGCACAGGGCAAGCCGCTGGAGAATGCCCATGGCCCTTATACCCTCGAGGCCCCAGGTGCCGCGGAAAACGCCCTTGGAAATCCAGTTGCACACAAGGCCTATTCCAAACAGAAGCAAAAAGCGCTTGAGAACCTTCCACGACAGATGGAAGCCGGACCTGCTCATGGACAGGAACATGGAAACTCCCATCACGAATACGAAGGTGGGGAAGATGATGTCGGTGGGGGTCATTCCGTTCCACAGGGCATGTTCCAGAGGTGCAAAAGGCTTACAGCCCGGATTGTCTACAACAAGCATGAAAGCCATGGTCATGCCGCGGAGCACGTCTACACATTCGATCCTTTTCATAGTTTTCATATCGCAAAAATAATCAAAAATTAGATAAGTTCTTGCTATATTTGCGTGATGAAAAAAGTATTGGTTGTAATAGTGACCTACAACGGCATGCGCTGGCTTGCGCGTTGCCTGGACTCCGTCGCCGGCAAGGCCGATGTCTTTGCAGTGGACAACGACTCCACCGACGGCAGCGCGGATTTCGTGCAGTCCCGCTGCCCGGGAGCGCATCTTGTGCGAAGCGCCGAAAACCTTGGCTTTACCGCCGCCAACAACCTGGGCTTCGAACGTGCCCTGGAAAAAGGCTACGACTACGTATACCTGATGAACCAGGACGCCTGGCTGCAGGAAGATACGCTGGACACGCTTGTCTGTGCGGCCGAACGCAATCCCGCCTATGCCGTCCTGAGCCCCCTGCAGATGACTGGGGACCTGAGTGCAATGGACCCTTCCTTTGCAAAGCTTTACCCTTCTTCCAGGGAAGGAGAAGTGCTTGAGGTAAAAAGGGTTATGGCCGCCCATTGGCTCGTAAGGGCCGATGCCCTCCGTCAGGTGGGCCCCTTTGCCGATATCTTCCCTCTCTACGGCCAGGACGACAACTGGTGCGCAAGGGCCCGTTTCCTTGGCTGGAAGGTGGGAATAGTTCCCGGGGCCCGTGCGGTCCACGACAGGGCCCAGAGGAAGGAACCTCTTGAAAAACTAGTGTTCCGCAATTACCGGATGGGGGCGCTCCTCAGGTTTGCTCATCCCGGAATCCCGCTTTTGGCATCGGCCCTTTGGCTCCCGCTTTTTACATTGGTAAAGTGCATTCGCTGGAAGTCTCTTCTTCCCCTGAGGACTTTCCCGGCTGTGGTGAAGGACATTCCCCAGGCGCGGGCACTGCGCTCCCGCACGCGTGAGGCACGCCGCGCCCGGGTGCACGCTTGCAAGTGTGGCAAGTAATTGTTATATTTGTAGGTTTTAACGTTAGATTATGGCATTAGCAGACATATTGAAAAAAATCTTCGGTAGCAAGAGCGACCGGGATATGAAACAGATACGCCCCATTCTGGACAAGATACTGGCGGCGTATCCGGAAATAGACGCCCTTTCGAACGACGCCCTGCGTGAGCGCAGCGCCGCCATCAGGCAGAAGATTGCCGATGTGGAAAAGCCCTTCGAGGACCGTATAGCAGAGATCAAGGCCACGCTGGAGCAGGATATCCCCATCTCCCAGAAGGAGGCTCTCGCCACCGAGAGCGACAAGCTGGTAAAGGACGAGGACGAGGCCATCGAGGCCGTCCTGAACGAGGTCCTTCCCGAGGCTTTCGCCATTATGAAGAGCACCGCCCGCCGCTTTGCGCAGAACCCCGTCATCGAGGTTACGGCATCGGCCTTTGACAAGGAGCTGGCGGCTGCCGGAAAGGAATTCGTCCAGATAGAGAGCCGTGACGGCCGCGAGGTGGCCCTGTGGCAGAACCACTGGATCGCCGGCGGAAACGAGATAACCTGGGATATGGTGCACTACGACGTGCAGCTTATCGGCGGCATAGTCCTGCATCAGGGAAAGATTGCCGAAATGGCAACCGGTGAAGGTAAGACCCTGGTTGCAACCCTCCCGGTGTTCCTGAACGCACTTGCCGGAAAGGGCGTGCACGTGGTTACCTTGAACGAATACCTGTCCAAGCGTGACTCGGAGTGGATGGGCCCGCTGTACCAGTTCCACGGCCTTAGCGTGGACTGCATAGACAAGCATCAGCCCAACTCCGACGAGCGCAAGCGCGCCTACAACTGCGACATCAGCTTCGGCACCAACAACGAATTCGGTTTCGACTACCTTAGGGACAATATGGCGGTGCGCCAGAGCGACCTCGTGCAGCGTAAGCATCACTTCGCCATAGTGGACGAGGTTGACTCCGTTCTCATCGACGATGCCCGTACGCCCCTCATCATTTCCGGTCCTATGGGTAAGGCCTCCGGCGACGAACAGTTTATGGAGTACCGTCCCTATGTGGAGAACCTGTACAACAAGCAGCGCGCCCTGGTGAACAGCACCCTGAACGAGGCCAAGAAGGCCATTGCCGCCGGCGACGAAGCCGAGGGCGGGAAGCTCCTGCTCCGCTGCCACAAGGGACTTCCCAAATACCAGCCGCTTATCAAGTTCCTCTCCGAGCAGGGTATGAAAGCCCTCCTCCAGAAGGCCGAGAACTACTATATGCAGGACAACGAAAGGGAGATGCCGGTAGTTACCGACGAGCTCTATTTCGTAATCTCCGAGGTGCAGAACACCGTGGATATGACCGATAAGGGCCACGAGGTACTTGCCCAGAGCGTGAACGATCCCAATTTCTTCGTCCTGCCGGATATGGGAACTGCAATTGCCGAGATTACCCACGACGCTTCGCTCTCTCCCGCCCAAAAGGCCGAGAAGAAGGATGCCCTGATGGAGGACTTCTCCCTCAAGAGCGAGCGTGTGCACACTGTTATCCAGCTCCTCAAGGCCTACGCGATGTTCACCAAGGACATCGACTACATCATCGTGGACAACAAGGTGAAGATCGTGGACGAGCAGACCGGCCGTATTATGGAGGGCCGCCGCTGGTCGGACGGACTGCACCAGGCCGTGGAAGCCAAGGAGAATGTGAAGGTGGAGGCCGCAACCCAGACTTTCGCCACCATCACCCTGCAGAACTACTTCAGGATGTACCACAAGCTCTCGGGTATGACGGGTACCGCCGAAACCGAGGCCGGTGAGTTCTGGAGCATCTATAAGCTTGACGTGGTGGTTATCCCCACCAACCGTCCCGTCATCCGCGACGACCAGGACGATATCGTTTACAAGACCAAGAAGGGCAAGTACAACGCTGTCATCGAGCGCGTGGTGGAACTCTCCAAGGCCGGACGTCCCGTCCTTGTGGGTACCACCGACGTTGAAACGTCCGAGCTCCTCGCCCGTATGATGAAGCTCCGCGGCCTGCATCCGAATGTGCTGAACGCCAAGGAGCATGCCCGTGAGGCCGAAATAGTTGCCCAGGCGGGCCAGAGCGGCAAGGTTACCATCGCCACCAATATGGCCGGCCGAGGCACGGATATCAAGCTTACTCCCGAAGTTAAGGAGGCCGGCGGACTCGCCATTATCGGCACATCCCGCCACGACAGCCGCCGCGTGGACCGTCAGCTCCGAGGCCGTGCCGGCCGTCAGGGAGACCCCGGTTCATCCACTTTCTACATTTCCCTGGAGGACGACCTTATGCGTAAGTTCGGTTCCGAGCGTATCGCGGGAATCGTGGACCGTATGGGAATAGGTGAGGACGAGGCCCTGGTATCCGGAATGCTCTCCGGCGCTATCGAAACCGCCCAGAAGAAGGTGGAGGAGAATCACTTTGGCTACCGCAAGCGCACCCTGGAATACGACGATGTGATGAACTATCAGCGCGAGGCCGTATATGCCCGCCGCCGCAATGCCCTTTCCGGCGAACGCATCGAGATCGATGTCCAGAATATGATGACGGACACCGCCAGCATCCTGACGGACCAGGCGGAGGGTATGTCTTATGCCGATTTCGAGGAATTCGTGATAGCCAAGCTCTCGATAGACCTCGGCTTTGACGAGGAGTTCTACAATTCGGCCAAGCCCAACGAGATTGCCCGCAAGCTCACCGAGCATATGCAGGAGGTCTACACCCGCCGTATGGACACTATGATCCAGAAGGTGAATCCCATCATCAAGACCGTGTACGAGAAGCAGGGTTCGATGTACGAGAACATCGCCATCCCCATCTCGGACGGCAAACGCCAGCTGAATCTCTCCGTCAACCTGAAGAAGGCCTACGAGACCGAATCGCGCGAGATTGCCAAGGCCCTCAGCCGCAGCATCATCCTGTACAACATAGACGAGTACTGGAAGCAGCATCTGCGCGATATGGACGACCTCCGTCAGAGCGTGCAGAACGCCGCCTACGAGCAGAAGGATCCTCTGGTGGTGTACAAGCTGGAAAGCTACAACCTCTTCACCCAGATGCTGGAGCAGCTTAACGAGGCTGTCCTGGCCTTCCTCCTGAGGGCTTTCATTCCGCTCCGCGACGCTGCCGATGCCCGTGAGGCCCGTCCGGCCCAGCAGCCGCGCCGCGACCTCCAGCAGATGCGCACGAACGATCCTTCGCAGCTGAGCACCAACGGCGAGCAGCGCGCCCGCACTCCCATCCGTGTGGACAAGAAGGTGGGCCGCAACGATCCCTGCCCCTGCGGCAGCGGCCTGAAGTACAAGAACTGTCACGGTAAAGGAATAGTATAGCTATGTCAAACAAAATGGAAAATACAGTAAGCGTAAACGATGTGTCCCGCATCAGCGCGGGCTCCTTATTCAAGGGCGAGATCCAGTCTCCCAACGATATCCGCATCGACGGCACCTTCGAGGGCAAGGTAATCTCCAAGGGCCGTGTGGTAGTAGGGGAGAAGGCCATTGTCATCGGTGACATCATCTGCCAGAATGTAGACCTGTGCGGCAGTATGAAGGGTAACTTCTTCGTTAAGGACACCCTCACTCTCAAGAGTGGCTGCACCGTAGACGGCGACCTCCACATCAAGCGCCTCCAGGTAGAGCTGGGCGCCCGTTTCAACGGCAACTGCCGTATGATCACCGAGGCCGAATTCGACAAAATCGCCGGTGCTCCCGCACCTGCCCCTGTCAAATAGCTATGGCCAGCGTACTGGACTCCCGCGAGGCTCTCTCGCAGCAGATTGCCCAGGTTGCCGAGGTAGCCTCCTACCTCTGGCAAAAAGGCTGGGCGGAGCGCAATGGCGGCAATATCACCGTCAACGTAACTCCCTGGGCCGACGATGCCCTCCGCGCCCTCCCTGCCATAGCGGGACCTTTTCCCATCGGCACGGAGGTCCCCAATCTGAAGGATTCCTACTTCTACGTGAAGGGAACGGGCAAAAGGATGCGTGACCTTGCCCGCCGTCCTATGGAAAACGGCGCCATCATCCGCGTCCTTCCCGACGGCCTTTCCTACGAGATTGTGGCCGATAATCCCGTTATGCCCACCTCTGAGCTGCCTTCGCACCTTGCAGTGCACGACTGGCTCATCCGCACGGGCTCTCCCTGCCGCGCCTCATTGCACACTCATCCTATCGAGCTGGTTGCTCTCACCCACAACCGCAAGTGGATGGACAGCGATGCCGCCACCCGTATGCTTTGGTCGATGATTCCGGAAACCAAGGCTTTCTGCCCCAAGGGCCTTGGTATGGTCCCGTATATGCTCCCTTCCAGCACCGCCCTTGCCAAGGCCACGCTGGACACTCTGGCAAAGGATTATGACGTTGTGATGTGGGAAAAGCACGGTGTTTTTGCCGTGGATGTGGACATTATGGCTGCTTTCGACCAGATTGACGTGCTTAATAAATCGGCCCAGATATACCTGAGTGCCAAGGCGATGGGCTTTGAGCCCGAGGGTATGACGGACGCGCAGATGAAGGAGATGAGCGTGGCTTTCCACCTTCCCAAGTAAAACTGATGAAACGGACTTTATACCTTGCTGTCCTGCTGCTTCTCCCCCTGTCGGCTACAGCGCAGCAGCTCCCCAATATGAGCTTCGACTCGTGGACGCGCTCTTCCGGCGCGTGGTATCCCTATGCTTCCGACGCTCCCCAGTCGGACCGCGTATGGGACAGCGCCAACCGTGCCCTCCGCCTCCTGGGCATCAACGGCACGGTCCCGGAATACAGTCATCTGGCTGTCCCGGGCGAGGGAAAGGCTGCCTGCAAGATTACGAGCCGCAATGTTATCTGGGCTTTCATTGCCGGCAATATCTACACGGGGCGTTTCGGCGGGATCGTGGATTTCAAGGGCGCCCTGCTATACTATGGCGTCCCTTTCAACGGCCGTCCCAAGTCCCTTTCGGGCTATCTTCACTACATCCCGGGCAAGGTGACTTTTGCCAAGGAACCTTATCTGGAAATGAAGGGTGAACCGGATGTGGGCGGTGTGGAGGTTGTCCTTACGGACTGGTCGGAACCGCGATTCGTGAATACCGTGAATGGCAAGTTCGGGGACAAGGATTCGGATCCTACAATCATCGGCCGGGGGGTCCTTCAGCTTCGCTACAACACCGGCGGCTACATCCACTTCACCGTCCCCATCGAGTACCGCGACTCCCGCACTCCTTCCTATATCGTCCTCTTCGGCGCTTCAAGTATGCTTGGTGAGTACTTTACCGGCAGCAGCGACAGCGTCCTGTATCTGGACGAACTCCAGTTCAACTATTAGAACCACTCCACTCCGCTAAGGTCCAGCTCGTTACCGGGCAGGCCCCAGGACGGCGTAAACAGGAAGCGGTAGCCTTTGAGTTCCTTCGGGATCCTGTTCAGAAAGGCCAGCCGGGGCTCGCCGTAGTCTCCCGAGCTGCCGTACAGGGTAATTGTCCGGGCCTCGTCGTCCTTCAGGTACCAGCCCCCTCCGTGCACCTTCACGTAGCCCTGCACCAGCTCCCTGTGCTGACCCACCAGGCCATATACGAAAGTCCCCACCAGGGGCTTCCCCGGCTCCGACACCAGTATGAATTTCGGATGGCTCATAATCCCGTTATTCCTTACAAATATAATTATTAAGGCCGATAAAACAAGCCGTTCCTTCATCATTGCCGGCCCCTGAGCCTGTCGAAGGGCCAACAGACAATCCCCTCGTCATGCCCGACAATACCTTCGTCATTGCCGGCCCCTGAGCCTGTCGAAGGGCCAACAGGCAACCCCTCGTCATGCCCGACCTGATCGGGCATCTCTTTGAATCTCGACATTCCCCTACACTCAAGCCTCCGCTCAGCAGCCAAAAAAGGGACCACCCGTTCGCTTGACGGCAAACTCGTCCTTTTAGCCGTGGCCTTCGGCCCCGTCTAACGTCCTCAGACAAATGCCGTCATGCCGCTTTGCGTCACCGCTCGCTGCACAGGCCCCCGCACCCTCCCTTTTTTGTCTATTCGCTACTGCTCGAGGTAGGGGAATGGCGTCTGAATTAAAGAATTATTTGCCGTTTGCGAAAAATGCATTACCTTAGCAACAGGATTCGTCGAAGAGGAACTTCGTTTGAAGGGATGACAACCCTCTCAAGGAAACTTGATCCGAGCCTCACTGAAAAGTCGCTACCTGGCGACTTTTTTACAGAGAAATTTGTTACCTGTAGTTTTTTGGAGAGAAGTGTATGAAAGGTCTAATCCGAATCATTCTGTTGTTTCTTTTAGCCTGCTCAACAACATCGTGCTTTACATTGATGGCCATTGAAGCATCAAATGCAGCTAAAGCAAGGGGGGATGCGTTAGGAAAAAACGAAGCCTCAATGTCGTTGCGAACTTTTCAGCGAGTAGCAGGTTATGCTGCTTTGGCTACAACTGGCAAAGGAGATGTGGTTTGTGTCATTGCGGATTTTAGAGAGTATTACGACGGACTGGTTATTAGCGGTTATTTCATTAAAAAAGGTACTTATTCATACGTCACTACCCGGGGGGCAAATAAGACAGTCTTAGTATACGTTTATAAGCCGCACAAAACTCGCTTGGAGGCATACGCCGATGATTTCATTAGAAATCAGGAGCCGATAGTAGTGGACACCCCTTCTAATTATACAATTTAGCGTTTTAGATACTATAAGGGCTGGTGATAGTTGGACATCTCTAACGATATAGTTATGGACTAGTTCGGCGTACCGCCCACCTAATAATTTGAAATATTATAATTGCGAACGCCGGTAGAGAATGCTCTATCGGCGTTTTCGTAAAGATATTATTTGTCTTAATTACTTAAAATGCATATCTTTGCGTGGATGCTTCGTTGCTACTATAACTCCACAATACAGGTTTTCCTTGACCGAAAGGACGAGGAAATATTTGGTGCGCTGTCTAAAGAAAACGCATTCGATCTCACACTGGAGCAGAGGGACGCGTGGCTTGAAGAAATTCAGATAATGAAGCGCGTTCTGCAGAGCCAAACTGGCCATATCATTTTCGAATACACTATTCCTCGTCTTGGAAAGAGGGTGGATGTTGTACTCCTTATAGACGGCGTTGTCTTCGCCATAGAGTTCAAAGTGGGTGCAGATGAATATCTTGTCAATGATAAAGAGCAAGTATGGGACTATGCCCTTGACCTTAAGAATTTCCATGAGGAGAGTCGGAATCTGGTAATTGTTCCTATCCTTGTTGCCACGAAGGCAAAAGCTTACGCCAACAGCTTCCAATGCCAGTACGACGACAAAGTCTACAACCCTCTTTTTGCCAACTCTCAAACGCTCCATAGTATTATCAGAGACATTCAGGAGCGCGAATCAGTACAACCATCAATTGACGCTCACGAGTGGCTCTATAGCCGATATAATCCCACCCCGACTATCATTCAAGCTGCCTCTGCCCTCTATATGAATCATAGCGTGGAGGACATAACTAAGCATGAGGCAGATAAAGCTGGAATTGACAGTTGCACAGCCTTTATTCTGGATGTAATTAAACGATCAAAAGAAAACCATCAGAAGAGCATTTGCTTTGTTACAGGTGTCCCCGGAGCTGGTAAGACCTTAGTTGGTTTGAACGTGGCCATTCAGCAAGAGCAAGGTGACCTCGCGGTTTATCTTTCCGGAAACGGCCCCTTGGTGAAGGTCCTCACAGAGGCGCTAGCGCGTGATAAGGTAAAGAAAGAAAAAGAAGCGGGTAAAAAGTGCACAAAGACTGAAGCGGAACGTCAGGTAAGCCGGTTTATCCAAATCATCCACCGTTACCGTGACAATATGCTTGCGAAACTCAAGCAGCCAATTGAAGGTCAAACCATAGAAATAGACCCGGCTAAAGTCTCAAAGGCTGCAAAAGCCAATGCGGCTGAGGTGGAAAACGTGGCTATTTTTGACGAGGCACAACGCATGTGGGATATGCGTCACCTTAGTGCGTGGCTCGCCCGTAAAAAGGGTCTGGCAGGTTTCCCTATGTCAGAAGGTGAGTTCCTTATCTGGTCATTGGACCAGCACAAGGACTGGGCAACAATAGTATGTCTTGTTGGGGGAGGTCAGGAAATTAACTCAGGGGAAGGAGGAATAGGATTGTGGATAGAGGCGCTGAATAAGACTTTCCCTGGCTGGCAGGTGTACATATCGGACCGCCTCACAGATAAGGAATATGCGGAGGGTAAAGTGGCAAAGCTACTTGCGAGTAACTCCAACGTCCATATGGAGCGTAATCTGCATCTGGCGGTGTCCCAGCGCTCATATAGGGCAGAGACTCTATCTTTGTTCGTACATCAATTCTTGGATTTGGACATTGCCGCTGCGCGCGCCACTTATGCAGATATTAAAGATCGATATCCAATTATTCTTACCAGGGATTTGAGTAAAGCGAAGGCTTGGCTGCGTTCACATGCTCGTGGCTCCGAGCGTTACGGAATTCTGGTTTCTTCCAAAGCTTTCCGCCTTAAGCCTTTGGCAATTGATATTCGTTCCCAGGCCGATATTGTCCCTTGGTTTCTTAACCCCATCACCGATATTCGCTCGTCGCTGTTCCTGGAGGACGTCGCCACAGAGTTCGATATCCAAGGCCTAGAGTTGGATTGGACTTGCCTGGTATGGGATGGAGACTTCCGATATGACCCGGCGAAGCACAGCTGGCAGCACTTTAATTTTCGTAGTGACCGCTGGCAGAACATAAATCAGGCCGAGGGCCGCGCCTACCAGCTAAATGCTTATCGCGTCCTGCTTACACGTGCCCGTCAGGGTATGGTTATCTGCATTCCGGAAGGGGATAAGGCAGATTCTACTCGGTTACCTGAGTTCTATGATTCCACTTACCAGTGCTTTAAGCAGTTGGGGGTAGAAGAGATATAGGTACCTCCTATTTGTTTGCCTCTTGCAAAAATTCATTTCCTTTGCAGTGGAATCGTCGCAGGGAATTCGCGAGGAAAGGATGACAACCCTCTCAAGGAAACTTGATCCTAGCCTCACTGAAAAGTCTCTACCTGGCGGCTTTTATTTTTTTGCCTCGGATAATTTGTATAACCCATTGACCACTGTGGATTCTCCAAATCGAGAGTAATCTCGTTATGCATCATTTTCGTAAGATCACGAAAATGATGCAGAGCATGTTGTATGGCTTATTTCTTTTTCGGGAGTTTTGAACTAGTCTTCTCTATCTTCTTTTCCTCAGAGGCAACACGACGCTCTAGTTTCTTGATATCCTCTGCCGGAGGAAGCTCTTCTGGGCGGATTCCTCGCTTCCCAAGCATTTCTCGGACGCTCTGATTATTTTGCATATGCTCGCGGGTTATTGCCGGTTCGCCAAACAGATTCTTTCCTTCCGCGTTATAATTTTTCATCTCTGTGGCAAGGTTTTTCGCGGCTATAGTCAAAGTGGGGAAGAAATTGGCAAGAGGGCGACTGTCTTTTACGCCAAGGCGCTTTTTCATGTCTTCCGTTGTATGCCCTCCATAGAGAACAAGTGAGCATAAAGTCCTGGACTTCGCGTAAAGATCCGCCACCTAGCTGTACCATTTTCGTAACCCCACGAAAATGGTCATCAACAATGATTCCCTTGGTTTCACGGCAAACGCGTATAGTGATGCGGACGCATCACTCCCCGCCCTTCTCCTGCTGCTGACGCTCGTAATCCAGACGAGCCTCTTCCACTTCATCCACCAGCTGTTCCGTAGAAGGAAGATAAAGCTCATACTTGCTGGCGATAATCGTCTTGTTATCCTCCGGCAGCGTCATCTTCACAGCCGTGTCATTCTTCTCCGTGCAAAGCAGAATGCCAATGGTCGGATTTTCATCTGGAAGCTTCTCTTCACGGTCAAAATAATTCACATACATCTGCAACTGCCCCAGATCCTGATGTGTCGCCTTGTGCGTTTTCAAGTCAATGAGGACAAAACATCTCAGCAGCCGATTATAGAACACCAAATCAACCTTGTACTCATCATCCTCGATAAGGAATCTCTTCTGACGTTCTTTAAACAAAAAGCCATTGCCAAGCTCCATAATAAACTCCTGCAGATGGTCGATAAGGGCCATCTCCAGGTCGTTTTCATAGTAATGAGGCTTCTGTTCCAGACCCAGGAACTCCAGATACATCGGATCCTTGACTACCTCAGATGGCGAAGAGGGTATCCGCTCCTTGCGGGCCATGGCCAGCACTGCCTTCTTGTCATTGCTTTTCAGCAGGCGCTCATACAGCAGAGAATTCTTCTGCCGTTCCAATTCCCTGGCTGTCCAGAAATTCTTGGCGGCCTCCAGTTCATAATACTCTCGTTTATCCGGGTCGGAAATGCTGATAAGGAGCTTATACTGTGTCCAATTGAATTGCGACCGCAGTGCGGACGCATTTGGATATGTGCGGTAAAACTGACGAGCGCGTTCCAACTGCCTCTTCGTAAACCCGCTGCCAAACTCCGGCTCAAGGCGTGAGGCGAGCCCGGCAATCAGATATGTCCCGTAATCTGCCCTGTTCCTGCCACGCTGCTCTTCCTCCAGAATGCGGTATCCCAATTTCCAGTACATCACTACACGCGCAGCATCAACACTGCGGATGGCATTATTCTTAGCCTCAAGAATGATTTGTCTGCTATCCTCGAAGAATGTGTTCTCAGAATCGGAGTATACCACTTTGTTTTCCATAACGCTCATATTACTTGTTTGTTAAAGATTGCGACCGCAGTGCGGACGCAATCTCGGGCCCATCTCAAAGCTCAATTACAAAGTTAAGGAAAAAAACAGAATGAACAGACACCCCTAGAACCACAGCTTCCAATCCGCCTGTAGCAGCCTTGCACGAATCATAAGCATTAACTATCTTTGCAACCAGCGAAGAGGTCGTCTGAATCGGCCGTTAATGAAACCAGGAGTATGGTAAGTCTTCCTTTTCTGGAAGCGGCTCCCTTCACAAGACATAAAAACGAAACCCGATAAC
>JAGCYC010000060.1 GCA_017961015.1 Bacteroidales bacterium
GCACAGGATTCGACGTGCACTACGATGACAACGATGGTCGCAGATAAACATCTGATTACCTGAATGTTCTCCGTTTACCTTATGCAGCGTAATTCATAATGTAAATGATTAAATATCTGTATATCAATATATTAACTGCCACCAGTAATCTCTGCGGCGAATCCTTCACCTACCCGCCGCTGAAAATTATTTTCAGGTGCAGTTGCTCCTGAAAACCAATTTTCATCGGACTGGCAAGCCCCCGCACAGGATTCGCCGTGCGCCAACCTCAACCTTTCCGGCTGGCAAGCCAACGCGCTTGACTTATTTAACTAAGTAGCTATCTGTACTTTAGTCAGTGAAAAGCATACTGCTGAGCTGGGGATTGTATTTAAAAAATATTATAATATGCTTTGTTTTGAGTAACATATTTTATATATTTGGGCACACCTAACGATAATTTATTACAAATATAATAAATTTCTTTGGGTTTTACCATCTTGGAGCAGTGGTTTTTTTGCTCACATTTATTACTTTTGTTAACCGAACTTTGCGTATATGAAAACGAATTTAAAAAGACTCTGCACAAGATGGAAAGAAGAGAAGCGGAAGTGGGTAAAAGAGAGTACTTATGCGACGTATGTCCAGCATATCAATTGCCTCCTGCTCCCCTTCTTTTCAGAAAGCGAAAGTATCGGCGAGGCCGATGTACAGCGCTATGTCGACGAAAAAATCTCCGATGGTCTTTCCCCGAAGACCGTCAGGGACAGTCTGAACGTACTCAAGATGGTCTTGAAGTACGGGGCCAAACTGGGCTGCTGGGACTATCAGGAGTTCACAGTTCATTTCCCGAAGGGGACTAGATCCAGTGCTGGAATAAAGATTCTAGACCGTAGGCAGCGGCAGATTCTTGCCTCTTATCTTGCCGAACATCCATCCCTCAAGAATCTGGGCCTTATGATATGCATCCAGAGCGGGCTGCGGCTGGGCGAAGTGTGCGCCCTGCAGTGGAAGGATATGGATGTGAAAGCCGGCATTATCCATATAAGGAAGACCATCAGCAGGGTTTGGCTGTCTGACGGCGATGAGAAGTCCTGTACCCTCAGGATAGGCACACCCAAAACAGATTCCTCACTGAGGGATATCCCTATGTCTTCTTCCCTGCTCAAAAGCGTAAAACCGTTCAAACGTAATTTCAAAGACGATTGTTTCGTTATCTCTGGTACTCCGCAGCCGTTGGAGCCACGCGGTTACCGCGAATATTTCTATCGGCTCTTGAATAAACTCGGCCTGCCAAAAGTCCATTTCCACGCACTCCGCCATGGTTTTGCCTCAGGTTGCATAGAGTCAAAGTGTGACTACAAAACGGTATCGGCCATCCTGGGACACGCCTCCATTGCAACTACGCTGAACATGTATGTCCATCCTGGATATGACGACAAGAAGCGATGCATAGAGCAGATGACCAAGGTCCTTGGAGTAAAGTAGGCCGACATCCTATTCTTTTTTTTGTATATTTGCCGATACTTAAAGACTATTTTGACTATGAAACGCATCGCTATCGCTTGTCTTCTGCTCCTTTCGGCCTCTGTGCTGTGCGAAGGTAAGGAGATTAAAATCCTGTACTGGAATATCCAGAACGGTATGTGGGACGACCAGCAGAATAACTATTCCAACTTTGTGGAGTATGTAAAATCGCTGGACCCCGACATCTGCATCTGGGCCGAGGCCGAATCGCTCTACCACAGCGGCAGTAATCAGAAGTTTAAGAAGGAAGAGCAGTATCTCCCTTGGAATTGGGATATACTGGCCGGACGCTACGGACACCGTTACACACTAATCAGCGGCAAAAGAGATTCTTATCCACAGGTTATCACTTCAAAGTTTCCCTTGAAGATCGTAAAACGGATTACAGGTGACGGGGAAGACATAATTGTGGCGCACGGCGCCGGCTGGGCCAGGGTGGAACTGGGGCGTGGCAGCGTTCTGAACCTGGTTACCGTTCACACCTGGCCGCACAAGTATGCCTATGGTGCAGCCGACAAGGATGCCAGTGCTGCCCAAAACGGGGGAAACTATTTCCGGGCTGCGGAGATTGAGTACATCTGCAAGGAGACTGTAGGAACAGTCCCCCAGGCGAAGGGCCAGCTATGGCTTATGGCAGGAGATTTCAATTCCATCTCCTCCGTCGACAATTACCATTATGGCAATGATCTTTCAGACCCTGTCTTCCTGGTCCACGATTATGTCCGTGCCAACACCCCGTACATAGATCTTATCGAAAGCCTCTACCCTGGAGAATTCAAGCCCAGTACACAGTCGGGAAAACGTATCGATATGGTTTACGTTACCCCGGCCCTGTTTAAGAAAGTCCTTTCGGCCGAAACTCTTTACGATGGCTTCGCCACTTCCGTTCGCGACAGCACTTACACGAATTTCTGCCATCCGTCCGATCACTATCCGATACTGGTAAAGCTGAAGCTGTAAAAAAATAACAGAGCCGCGCCAATTGGTGCGGCTCTGAAAATATATGGCAGGGTGAATTACTTCTTGTAGAAGGCATCCGAACCCAGCTGGCCCAGAATGGAAGGATAGTAATAAGTCCAGCCGTCGGCTGTATAGGAAGTCCAGGACGAAAGGGCTATGCCTCCGATTGTATCACCGTCTGCAGCTTGGGAAAGGACCTCTCCAAAAGTCTTGGTTCCTGCAGCGACAGTTCCCTTACTGTTTGACAGGGTTATGTCATTTTCATTCTTGGCAGTGCCGTGGATGAAATTGGCACCTACGCTGGTGACGTTGCTCACTACGGGACTTCCACCCGACCTGACCGTACCAAGTCCATATACGTCACTAAGAGTTCCGTTCGCATATCCGACAAAGGTAGCGATAACGGTTCCGCTGGTTCCTGCGAAATGGGTGAAAGTGTCGTCATCTTCACCTCCGCCATAGCCCACGTGGCCAGGCTCACCCTGGAAATAGCAGTTCCTTATCACGGAATTAGGCTTGTTCGTAACTGAGTTCTGGACGCCGGCAAAGCCTCCGGCGCGTACCTTATTGCTAGCTTCGTTTTTTTCATTGGGAGCTTTTATAAGGTTGTCCCAGACTACGCAGTTCGCAATCGTGGCAATCTTGTCAGCAACCGCATTCCTGACATATCCGACAAATCCACCGACTCCAACATTTGCAGCATTTGCAGTCGTAATGGTTGTAGCGCTTGCTAAACAGTTGACAACGTATGAATCATCATTTGCCTGGAACTCTCCGATGAAGCCTCCGACATTGCTTGCGCCCTTTACCTTGCCTTTGGCTGTGCTGTTGGCCACAGTTCCCTTATACATATAACCGACTGCGCCGCCAGTGCTGCCACCGTTATTGACAACGGTCGCGTTGCTAAGGCAGTGTTTTATTGTTCCGCCCATCAGATAGCCGACAAGACCTCCGACTGCTCCGCCGCCACCATTAGCTGTTACATCACCGGTGTTTACGGCTTGATTGTAGGCATTATTCTGGCCGAGGGTACCGGCGTCCATACGGCCGATAAGACCGCCGGCACAGGTATAACCGTTTCCGTTCTTACCTGTTGCTTTGACTGTGCCCTCGTTCTTTACCTGGTTGTTCGTATTGCCGAAAGTCGCTCCCATATTACTATGGATAGGACCGCCTGTTTGATAACCCACCAAACCGCCGACATTGTATTCGCCGCTGATCTCACCTGTATTGACAACTGCGGAATAGATATTTCCATTAGTCTTCTGGCCTATAATGCCTCCTACATTGTACTTTCCGCTAACATTTCCATTATTCTTCGTGATGCTTATGTTTGATGCTTTATCTATCAATCCGATAACTCCACCGACACAGAACGCATTACTTGTGACAGTTGCATTGTTTGTACAACTCTGGATTACACCAGTATTGTTTTGACGGCCGATAATACCGCCCCTATTCTGCCCGTTAGGGCGGAGATCGTCGTTTGTGAACGTTACTGTACCGGATGCTGTGCAAGACTTAATTGCACCACTGGTAGCGCTATAACCGATAACACCACCCTGATTATTAGGAGTTGATGTCATCTGATCGGTTGTAATAATCTCTATATTCTCGACGTCGCAATTCTGGACAGTAGTAGAGCCACTGATATGAGCCACCACACCGCCGACTGCATTCGAACCATACACCGTGCTGTTTGAAACGTCGCAATTGTCGACAGTCGTAGCGCCTATGACTCGCCCGCCAAGAATGCCCGAGGCATCGCCGCCATTGACTACGCTGTTTGCAATCTTGACATTCTTGATAGTGGCTTCGGACAGATACTCAAACAGGCCGGTAGAGCTGTCATTTGTCTTGGCAATCTCAAAACGGGACAGAGTCTTGCCGTCTCCATTATAAGTTCCCGAGAATGCCGCTGTATTATATGTTCCGATTGTCGCTATGGTTGCAGTCCCGGTCTTAGCGAATTCGATATCGGCAAGCTGAAGATAATTTGCAGCGAGGAAGTCGGCAGCCCGGAAGCCGTCGGCATCACGATAACCATTTGAGCAGTACTTGCTTATATCCTTGAAATCGCGGGCAGTGGCAATCTTGTAAGGATCGGCAGCAGTGCCGGCACCGCCGGAGAAAAGGCCGGCATAAAAGGACATCGAGGAAATCACATTGCTCTTACGTGCAGCGGTACTGCTGTTGGTTACGGTGAAACTGTCTATACCGCCGTTATGATTGGCAGCAAGATTGGCAGTTACACTCAAACCGGCGGGGAGCTCAACTGTAGGAATCAGGAACAGGACATCGGCCGACGTCGAAGGCGTGTCCAGATTAACAGTCTCATAAGTTTTATTGCCACTGGCTGCAAATTCCATTGTGAAAGATGATGCGTCAACTCTGAAATCAGCCAGAGCAGCATAATCGTAACCAGTGCCATAATCAAGTTTTACCCCATTGATATTAACATCGGCCGTTACCTTGACACGAAGAATTGAAGCAATGCTGGTGAGGGTAACAGTGTATGATCCGGACTCCTCGGTAATCTTACCAGCCATAGGATTGATGGCGCCTAAATCGCCATCGGCCTCAATGCCACAGGGATTCGGCATAGTGAAGCATACACTGGCATTTTTGTAACTGAACAGATTAGCGGGATAAAAAACGCTCGCGGGAGAATCCAGGGTAACAGGAGTCTCATTTTCTTTTATTACGAACGCAGCTGCGTCAGTATCGTATACGTAGGTGGCATAGTTGGAGCCATCTACAAATACCAGCACTTCATCGCCGCCCTCGATACTGGTGGCGCCGTCTTCAATACCGACAGTAACCCTGGTGGGCTCTAACTCCACGCCAAAGCTGGTAAGTACTTTGCCATCAACTGCGGGCGTGACTGGATCCTGATTCTGCTCAGTATCGCCGGATTCTGCCTGTGTCTGAGCATTAACTGCAACATCGGCCTCCTTGGAACAGGAGAAAGCGATTGCTGTTATGGCAAGTATGCCAAAAAGTTTCATTGTCTTTTTCATAATCATTTCCTCCTAATTAATTCCAGTAATCATCTTCTTCTTCGATAGTGAGTTTTTCCGTTTTAGTATTAAACGGGGAACCGGAAAGAAGGCTGCCTTCTGTTAAGAAAGTGCAGCAAGTGCATTCCGGGGTCTCGTAGAGTCCCCTGGCACCTTCGTTTTTCATGTTATACTTCATTTTGTATTGTAAGTAAAAAGGTTATCATAGTGTTTTACAACAGCACAAACTGTCTGTGGTATATCCGTGCAAATATATAAAATATGAACAGGCATATCCGGCGGGTAACAAACTAATAATCAATTATTATCGATGAGAATTCCGATAGTAAAGACGCTTTGTGCAGTCACGTTGGTGATGGCACTGGCTATTGCGTGCGCGCGTGAGAATACTCCGTCAGGAGATAGCGGCAGCGGTAAGGTTTATTCTTTCAGTGCAAGTTTGGAAACCGGAGCGAGGGCTTCAGTTGAGTCGGACGGGAAATGTTCCTGGGATCCCGGCGACAAGATCGCTGTCTGGGATGCACAGTCGGGCCGGTACTGCACTTTTACCAGTGAAAACGGGGACGGTGAGTTCTGTTTCACCGGCGAGCCGGGAGTTCAATACAGCTTTACCCAGGCGGTTTTCCCCCTCTCGGCAGCCAAGGCTCCGGGAACGCTGACTCTCGCCGCGGAGTATACTCTTGACGATGCCGTCGCCGCCAATACGATGGTGATGCAGGCCGATATAGAGGGCGATGAGATTAACTTCCGCCACGCCGCCGCATTGCTGCGTTATCACCTGGAGAGCCTTCCTCCAGCGGCCGATCATATTGAGTTTTATTCTGCCCAGGTGGGACTCAGCGGCGATTTCAGCGTCAAGAGTCACACTATTGATGATGGCCGTGTCCACGCAGACGGTGAGGACGTCCAAGTCGTGGGCGGAGTGGAAGTGAAATCGGGTTCCGAGCCCAAGGAGGTGTTTGCGACTTCCGGAAACGGAAGGGTTGGAATTGACATCGTCCCCGGCGCTAACGTCAATCTGGACCTGTATTTCCCTCTTCCTATCGGGACATACACCGTTACCCTGGATATTATGCAGGGGAACACGGTCCTTCTTAGCAGGACTACGGAAAGCTTCCGCGACATAGAGCGCGCAAGGCTCATTAAGACTGCTATGGTATGCCCCGTTTCACTGAACGGCTCCGGTACGCCGGAGGATCCCTATCGCATTGGATCCACGCTTGAACTTAACGGTTTATCGGCTCTTGTGAGCGGCGAAGCCTCCTACCGCACTGCCTGCTATTCCCTTACTGCCGATATCGATATGACCGGGTGCGGCTTCAGGCCTGTCGGCACGGCGGATGCCCCCTTCGAGGGCGTTTTCAAAGGTAATGGCCACAGTATAAGCAATCTGTCCATTATTTCAGAGGCCGATAACGCCGGTCTTTTCGGCTATGTGGGCGCTGCTGAAATAAGCGACATCAAACTTGTAGGGGCAAAGGTGAGCACCTCCGAACGCTATGCCGGCGGCATCGCTGGCTTTGTAAAAGGTGCCACAATAAGCGGCTGCAGCGCCGATGCCGAGAGCACCGTCCGTGCCGACAAGCGCGGTGCCGGCTGCATTGTCGGCTTTATGCGCAGCGGTACCATAAAGGACTGTGCCGCACACGGCAGTGCCATTACTGGAGAAGACTGCGCCGGCGGTATCGCTGGCTACCTGAACCCCAATGAGAGCGGACAGCACATCCTCGTTATCAACTGCGTTTACGAGCCGGTGTACAAGGAAGGCCATCTTTACGGCGCCCTTGTGCAGAGCGGCAAGACAGATGCCTATATGGGTGGAATTGCCGGATCGGCCTATCTGGGACAGGCCAACGGAGACCTTGAGGTAAAGATAGTTAACTGCTATGCTTTCCCTCTGGAACTTCGCAGCACCCAGACTGCAGGCACGGTTGTGAACCGGGTTGGCGGTATTGTAGGAAATGTCGGCACTCAGAACATTTCTAATGGTATTACAGTGTGCAACTGCATTACTCCGGTCACATATTCCAATATGATTGTGGGAGGAGAGAGGGTAGATGCAATAAGGCAGGCCAATTTCTCCAGGACGGCAGCTGTCGTAGGCTTCATCAGTCACAGCGGAGCCGTACTGGACAGGCTTTACTCTACAAATACCTGGGCCAAATGCTATAGCGGCACGCAGCCTACCCTTCAGAACATAAGCCAGAAGATGGGTGACGGCAATATGCGCGGATTCAGCATCACTGTGGTTGGCGGCAGGACTTACACTGAGGCCGAGGGAGGCGTGGCGGCAGCCCTTAATGACGGAGCGGACGAGTGGAATGCAACCAGTCCCTCAGTTGCTGCAAGGGAGTGGGCCTACGATCCTACCTTCGGCTATCCCAAGCCGGTGGGCGTTGACGCTCCGGGCATTGTAACCAAGAAGGTGAGCATCATCGGCGATTCCATTTCCACCTATCAGGGTTACATTTTCTCAAGCGAGACAGCTGTAATGAGCAAGTTTTACCCCGATACGGGCAATAACGGGAAATACCAGAATATGGTTTTCAACGAGCAGTACACCTGGTGGTGGCAGCTCATCTATGACAAGATGAACAATGCCCGCCTTGAGGCCAACAACTCCTTTGGCGGCACCTGCACCAGCTATCTGGAAGCCGGTAATCCCAAGCTTGCCGGCGTTAAACAGGATGTTCCGTCCCGTTACGGCGTGAACAGCCTGCAGCAGCGGTACATAGACTTCGGCCTTGGAAATCCGGATGTGGTGTTCTATTTCGGAGGCCGTAACGACTTCGGCAACGTGGGCAACAATTCCCATATCCTCCTGAGCCATACCAGTACGTCAACACAAGCGGAAGGCGGAACCCTGCCTTCCACTGAAGAATTGGAAGAGGCGTACAGCGCTCCGGCCGGTTCCAAGTTCGATAACTATTCACAGGGCACTGTGGCAATTCTGAAGGCCGTCCACGACAAGAATCCAAATGTGAAGATTCTTCTGATTATCACCGATTTGATGTCAGATTCCTATGAGGACGGAGCCGAAGCGATAAGGGCATTCCTTGCCGATAAGGGCTTTGACATCCGCTTCGCGAACCTTCACAAGAGGGGTGCCTACAACACGATCAACGACGTTATCGGCGTTATCAAGGAAAATGGTTCCCATCCCAACCAGGTGGGCTGCAGGAATGTGGCCAACTATATCTGGGACAACTACGGAAGCTGGCTTAATGAGTAAGAAAGTATGAAAAAGACTATATATATCATCGCTGCATTCGTAGCAGCCGTTTCTTGTTCCAAGAATACCCCTGTCCCGATGCGTGAGTATAGCTTCGAGACGGTCTATACCAGAGCGGTCATAAGTAATGTCGGAAAGTTTTCCTGGGATAAGAACGACCGTATTGCCGTTTGGAATGAGAGCGGGAACGCATTCGTAAACTTTACATCAGTGGCCGGGAAAGGAGTGTTCAGCGCTATGGCTCCTGCCGATGCCCATTTTGAAGGATCGGCATTCTATCCCGCCGGTATTCCTGTCTCCAACCAGGAGGTTAACCTTCCGGGCAGCTATGCATCGGCCCTGGAACCGGAGATGGCTTTCCCTATGCACGCCGTGGTCCAGGACGGAAGTAAGCTATTGTCGTTCAAGCATCTGGGAGCTATGGCCAACTTTAGCATAATCAGGTTCTCTCCGGAAGCTGATCATCTTGAGATAAGTTCTCCCGGGAAAAAGCTCAGCGGTGCTTTCCAGCTTTCCAGCGGCAGTTCTTCCATCCAGGAAGTCCAGGTTACTGAAGGCAGCGGCAGCATAAAAGTGGCCTTTACCCCGGGAGAGTCAACCCTGTCTGTAACAGTTCCGCTTCCTGTAGGCTCATATCCCCTTACGATTAAGCTTCTGAAGGGCGAAGAGACTTTGCTTGAAGTAGCCGGTACCGAGAATCTTAGTTTCGCCCGTGCCGTGTTTACCCGTTTCAGGGCTATAGACGCCAATCCGGTGAATGCTGTCCCGATCGAACTGGTAAAGACAGAGTCGTACTCACTGGAAGAGGAAGACGAACTATGGGATTAATAATGTTTTGCCGATGAAATACAGATATATCTTATTGCTGACCTTATTCTCCCTGTCCTGGGCCTGTGTACCGGATATGAAGGAACAATATGCCCTCGGGCAAGGACTTGAGAAGGATTCCGTGATGCCGGACCCTCCCAAGGGAGACCGTTCCAACCATCAGCTTTCAACCGAAGACGGGAGTCTGAGGGAGATAATCAGCGGAAAGGCGCACGAGTTCTCCGTCAGGGACCAGGTTTACCTGAGATCGGCTTTCTACAATCTGGAGAGCCGCGAAGACGGGGAGCCGTATCTGGATCTGCCCAAGTCGCCGGGAGAGTACAGGCTATTCTTCCTTCCGGAGGGCTCCCGCTACTGGTTCAGGCCGGGAGGAGAGTATCCTATGAAGGACCTGGTCATACCTTATTCGCAGTTCTACAAGTCCACAACTGATTCCCTGCGACTGTATCCTATGTATGCTGAGACTAATCCCGGGCGCAGCGACAGGATAGTATTCAAGGAGGTGATATCGGCCGTAGGAATTACTATCAGCGGCGAAGCAAGGCTGGCATCAGTGCATTTGGAGAACAAGGCGGCGGAGGACGACAATTCCAGCAATATGGCAGGCGTGGCCAATTATGATCCGGAAAGAGGCTATGTGCTCCAGGAAGGCGTTAATTTTGTGAACTTAAACTGCACTGAAGGAGGAAACGGGGTAGCCATTACGCCTGGTGGAAAGACCTTCTACCTGCTGCTTGCCCCCGGCAATTACAAGGACGGACTCCGCCTGACCGTTACCGATATGGACCACAAGGGACAGGTTTTTGACGTCCCTGCATTCACGGTAGAACCAGGGAAAGTATATGCCGGTTTCGGGACCTTCAATTATGCTCCGCCTGAGGATCTGCTGTTCTTTGAGCATTTTGACAATTTCGTTTGGGGCGGTAACGTAAAGGGCCGCAGGAGCGTTTCTTCCTATGCTCCCGACGCCCTTACTGCACCTGCTTCGGACAGGACGGGTGCCGAGGAAGCATTCGTCAAAGTTGGCACTGCCACTCCAGGATCGGCCCTGATCCAGGCCAACTGGAATTCGGTGAGCGGTTGGACGGTAGGGGAGAGGCCAGCAGTAAGTCAAGACTATGTTAAGAGCCGGAACATAGGCTCTTACGCTTATCTATATCGCTGTCAGGAGTATCAGGGCTGCCTGAGCGTAGGTGCCGGTGATGCGACCCGCGGAGGTGTTCAGCCTTTCAAGAAACTGCTGCCCCGCGACGATGTATTCTACGGAATTCAGCTGTCCTTCGATATATGCCTGCGTTACAGGACCCAGGACCAGTTCTGCACCAGGGTTACCGGCAGCGGAATCGCCAGCCGCCTTGTCGTGGACGGCGAGACCGTCCCCTTCAAGGATGCCTATGGGGACGAAAACAATAAGCCCAATATTACCTATAACCACAGTTTCCAGAATATCTGCTCTTTGGAACGCAGTGTTATCAAGGCGCCTACTTCGGACCGCTACTCCGACGGATGGCATCACGTAGAAGTGACTCTGAATAACCTGAACGAACTTTCAGAGTTTGGAATCTGGGGTTACGATACCGACAGCAATATCAGCAAGGGCGCCTTTATAGACAATCTTGAGATCCGCTATGTTCCCGTATCTTATCCGCAAAAGCATCTGAGGGTGCTTCTGTATAATATCCAGTACGGGATGTGGGCCGACCAGGGTCACGATTTTGAGAATTTCGTAGAGTTCGTAAAGAAGTACGATCCCGACGTATGTGTATTTTGCGAGGCCTCCAGCGGTTGGAATACCAATGCGTCCTCGTTCGCCTCTCCCAGGGATTTTCAGCTGTTTACGAACCGCCAGGGGCAGGCTTCATCCCAGTCCGGTCTCCTTTCCACTGCTTTTACCAACAGTCAGTGGGAGGCTCTTGCAAAAAGATGGGGACATAACTACCACGCCGTGAGCGCATACCGCGACGAGTTCCCGCAGGTTATAACATCTAAGACTGAGATTACTACGATAAACAGGATATTCTCAGGTCCGGACATAGAAGGAAAGAACCTGAAAATCTGCCACGGAGGCGGCCATTTCCAGATTACCAGCTTTGGTAAGACCGTGAATATGGTAACGCTCCACCTCTATCCCCATAAGTCAGTTCCTGAAGGTGCTAACAATCTTGACGGTTACAAGTTGCAGCGGAGGGAAACCCACGCCCTTCTGTCCCAGACAATAAGCCGGACGGATTGCGGATCCGACTGGCTGGTGCTGGGCGATACCAACGCCATTTCTCCTCTGGACGAGAATTATTACAGCGAGATTCAATACAGCCGATACTCTTCAGAAGGCTATATGTGGGATTATGCCCACACCGAAGACAATGGCGGATTCCGTGACGGTAGAACCTATGGACGGCAGCTTTACGATATGGTCCGGGAAGGAGAAGGCTCCCTGTATAAGGGCGACAGCCGATTCATCCCGAGTACAGGAGGTACTGTCAGGTTCGACATCATTTACGGCAGCGAGAGTATGCGTAAGCGCGTCACTCCCGTGGCCCTTTCACTTAACGACAGTTTCTGCAAGATATCGACCAGCCCCGTCTACGACCCCGACTCGGATACGAAGCATCCGTCAATTCCGTCGGACCACAGGCCGATACTTGTAGATTTTGATATGTCCAAATAAGGAGGAAGAAGATGAGAAAACTTATTATCATACTGACTCTGATTGTTCCGCTGGCTACTTTGTCCTGCAAAAGAAACGAACCTGCGCGGGAGCGCGACGAGTATATACGCGTATATGCGTCCAGGGACAGTGAAATTGCCCTGGACAGCACCTGGGTAAGTGTCAGGGGCGAGACAAAGACCCTGTATGTTCGCAGCAACGTGCCTTTTACCGCCAAATGGCAGAACGAAGGACCGGCGTGGGGACATATAGATGCTCCTAAGAAGGTGTCGGACGGCCTTTGGAGCATTTCCCTCACTGCCGATCCAATAAGCAAGAGGGTATATTCGGCTTCATCGGCCGAAGGGCTGTACAATTATCGCTACGGCGTGCTGATGCTGGTATCTCCCGGCCTTTCCCTGGGCAAGTACTTCGTTGTGGAGCAGGGCTATGTGAGCCGTATAGCCTGTGATTTTTCCTGGCTTTACGGCGGGGAAGACCCCAATGCTGCCTACAATGATGTCCAGATGGTCAACTGGACGGCTGCCCAGAAGAATATGGGCTTCACCTCTCATCCTCTCCCAGGTCAGGAAAATGCCTATGTGTATGGTAAGAGCGGCTATCTGAGGCTGGGCAACGAGAAGGGCTTCGGCGCCGACCTCGTGACCCCGCATACGGCCTTCCCCTTAGAGGACACACTGCTTGTGGTGAGCTTCAAGGCCGTAGTTCAGAGGGGGGACAATCTCCCGGATTTCAACGGAGGAACAGAGCCGATACTACCAATGAAACATACAAGAAAGGCCGTTGACGATGAGACTGACCTTAGTACCCTGACGGTGGAAGTATCCGGCGGCGGATACATACGCGAGAAAGTAAATGAGAAGGGTACTTCAATGACACTTAACCTATCTACATATGACCGCGAAAGCCCGGATTTCCCTTCCGATATGTTCAGTGACGGACGTTATCTGATATTTGTCGAGGGAACAAAAAACAATCCCATAAGCGTGAATACCAGCTTCCGCTTTGTAACGGACAATATGGGCGGGCAGCCCGGCAGCAAATGCAGCCGCGTATTCCTTGACGACATCTTTGTCTATGCCATAGACAAGAGGCGCAGCGAAGATCCGTATCTGCTTTACGGTTTAAGGAGTGGCAAAGATACACTTATTCAGGAGCAGTAGAGAATGAACAGGATGCATAGATTATTATTGGCATTTGCAGCATTGCTGCTGCCTATGTGCCTTCTTGCGCAGAAAAAGACAGTGACCGGAACTGTCCTGGACGGTGATGGCCTGCCCTTGATAGGAGCCGGAGTGGTGTTCGAAAACAATCCGACTCAGGGCGTAATAACCGACCTGGACGGCAACTACTCCATTCAGGCTTCTGATTCCGACGTGCTGGTGTTCAGCTTTATCGGTTTTGCCGACCAGCATATTCCGGTAGGGGACAGGACCGTGATAGACGTTACTCTCCAGCCCGACAATGCCCTTGAGGAAATAGTCGTCATCGGCTATGGTACTTCCAAGAAGTCCGACCTCACCGGCTCCGTAGTGAATGTGAAACTGAGCGATGTCATAGACAATCCCAGCGTTTCTGTGGATAACGCCCTGCAGGGCCGAATCGCCGGAGCCGAGTTTATGTCCACCGACGGTGCGCCCGGAGCCACCACGACCATCCGTATCCGCGGTTCCCGTTCAATTACGGCATCCAACGAACCGCTGTTCGTGGTGGACGGTGTGATGGATGCCATCCACGATCTGAACGATATCAATTCCGACGATATTGCCTCCATATCGGTGCTTAAGGATGCCTCTTCTACGGCAATCTACGGATCAAGGGGAGCTAACGGCGTTATTATCATTACCACCAAGCAGGGAAGCGGCGATGAAGGTAAGCCCAGTATCAGCTTCAAGGCCGATGTCGGAGTGGCCAGCCTTCCTCAGGGACTGGATATAATGAATGCGACGGAGTTCGCGATGTACCGTAACGACCTCGCCTACTTCAACCACGAGGACAGGCCCCTTTCCGAGTCCACTTATCCCGATCCGTACTCGCTCGAGACTACTGACTGGATAAAGGAGATGACCCGTACTGCGGTATTGCGCAATTACGCACTTTCCCTGTCCGGGAAGAGCTCCAAGTCTTCCTACTACAGCTCCTTCTCCTACAGCAATACTCCCGGTATCATAGACGGCAGCGGACAGAACCGCTTCACCGGCCGCCTGGCCTTTGACCGGCAGATATTCCCCTGGATGAAGCTCGGATATTCAGGTACCTATACCTTCCGGCACCAGGATGTGGCAACAGCATCCATCGGCGGTACATCCTACCGTAACGCCGGCCAGTATCTGTCGCCCCTTATCCGTCCCACGGACTTCAACAACCCCCTTGTGGACGGTAACAACGACAACAGGCGGATCAACACCCCGCGCGCATCCATAGACCTTATTACACACCTGAGGGAGTACCATTCCACCAACCACGCGTTCAAGCTGGACCTCACTCCCTTCGAGAACTTTACCATCAAGAGCACACTTTCGTACTTCCTTTTCCAGAGGCACGGATACCAGTACAAGCCCGGGGCCCTTCCTGCAAAGAACGCCACTGACGGCGGTGAGGCCGAACGTCGGGAATATGACAATTATTCCCTTTCCAACGAGTCTACGGCAATGTACAACTTTACGGAACTGGGCGACCACAAGCTTAACCTGATGGGCGGTTTCTCGGCCTATAAGAGCGCCAATCACGATTTCCAGCTGTCCGGAAGCGGCTATATGGACGACGCAGTAATGTGGAATAATATGAACGCCGTCCTGGACAAGGAGACCTACAACGCCACTACCACTTATTCCTCCAAGACAAAGATGTCTTTCTTCGGCAGGGTGGACTGGAACTGGAAGTCGCGCTACTACTTTACGGCTACCGGCCGATTCGACGGCGCGTCGAACTTTGCCGAAAACCACAAGTGGGCCTTCTTCCCGTCCTGCGCTCTCAGGTGGAATGCTTCCAACGAGCCTTTCCTGAAGAACGTGAGCTGGATAGACGACCTTTCCGTGCGCGCCAGCGCCGGCCTTACCGGTAATGACGCCATAAGCGAGTACCGTTCCCTGGCCGCCCTATCTTCCACCACCGACAGCTATATCTTCGACGGTTCACAGCCAGTGGCCTTCTACCGTTCGCGGCTTGACTCTCCGGACCTTACCTGGGAAAAGACGGCGCTGTATAACCTTGCAGCCGATATCTCCCTCTTTAAGGGAAATGTGAACCTTACGGCCGAATACTATTATTCGTCTACTACGGACCTGCTGCTCACCCTGCAGATGGCGCGGCAGACCGGTTATTCCTCGCGTTATGCCAATATAGGACGCACCACCAACCAAGGCGTGGAACTTTCGCTGGATACTCACAATATCACAAGGAAGAACTTCAGCTGGTCCACTACGCTCACCGTGTCGCACAACACCCAGCTGGTGGATGATATCGGCTCAGAGGACTTTGTGTCGGCCTATTCCTCGCCGGGCAACAACTCCTTTATGATGTACGGCTATGTTACAGGCTACCCGCTGAACTCGCTCTGGGGCTTTAAGTACGGGGGAGTATGGCACAATGACGATGAGGTTTTGGCCAATGAGTCAACCCATACCTATGCGGGTATAGGCACCGCCGCGTATGAACTGGGTGCTCCGCGCTACTATGACATAAACCACGACGGACTGCTAACGCAGAACGACCTGGTGTATCAGGGATCGGCCGATCCCTGGCTGTACGGCGGCTTGCAGAACACCTTCCACATTTACGGGGTTAAGCTGGGATTGTATTTCGCTTATTCTCTGGGAGGAAAGATCTACAACTACTCGGAATTCTATATGGCCGGAAGCCGGCGTACCAACCAGTACCGCTATATGATGGAGGCCTGGCATCCCGAGCGCAATCCCGAGTCCAACCTGCCCAGGGCCGGCGTCATCACCGATCAGGCCCTGCCCAGCGATTTTATGATTTACGATGCTTCATACCTGAGGCTCAAGACCTTGAGCATAAGCTACACCTTCGACCTTTCCAAGCGGGTGAAGTGGCTCAGGGACCTTACGCTCACGTTTGTGGGAGATAATCTTTTCCTGCTTAAGAATTACAACGGATTCGACCCGGACGTCTCGTCGGAGGGTACTTCGTCCACCCTGAGACGTGTTGATATCGGCTCGTATCCCAAGGCAAGGACATTCACCCTGGGAGTCCAGGTTCGTTATTGAGAGGAGGCAGACGTATGAAAAAGACCTTATATATTATTATGATCCTGGCCGCTTCGGCGTTTAATGCTTGTTCCCTGAAAGAGGATACGTCTTCGCTGAGCGTTCCCGGAAACTTCTTCAGGAGCTATTCCGAATGCCAGTCTGTGGTGAACGGCTGCTATATCCCTGTCAAGAGTATCTACACGCAGACTTTTTACACCATTACCGAGTGCCAGAGCGATATAGCATTCATTAACTACGGTACGCTGGACTGCCGTCTGGACGTATCTCCTACGCTGCCGCGTTATGGCGCCACCGTATGGAACAATGGCTACCTTGGCGTGCAGCGCTGTAACTTTGCCGTTCAGGGCATAGAGAATGCCGATTGCCTCACCGACGCCCAGAGGATCAAGATGCTCTGTGAGGTGAAGGTGCTCCGCGCATTCTACTTCTACACCCTTACCTGTATGTTCGGTGACGTGCCTTTCTATTTTGACGATGTTACCGACTTCGCGGTTATGGACAGGATAGCCACCCTTCCCAGGATGAGCGCGGTGAACACCCGCAAGGCCTGCATCGAGGACTTGCTTTCGATTGCTCCGGAGGCACCCCAGACGAGAACTTCGGACAACGAGGGCGCGCGTCTCGGGGCATCGGCCGCTTGGCTGCTCATCGGCAAGATGGCCCTTTGGAATGCATCCAAGGATGTCCCGGAGAATCACGACGAGTGGGTAAGGACGGCGATGTCGGCCCTGGAGAAGCTGGAAGGTATCTATGGCAACCTGGCCGATTATGACTATGCATTCAACGCTACTTTCCGCAACAAGAATACTCCGGAATCCATAATGGAAGTGCAGCACGCCTATTCGCGCGGCGGTATCTCCTATGTGTCAAACCTGGCCTGCTATATGGAACCCAACAGCGGTGCCACGCACGTGAGCCAGGGTGTCTATGACGGCATATCCATCCCCGAACTCGGAGTGGACGCCGACCTTCACACCTGCGCACGTCCCACCAAGTACTTCAGCCAGGGACTTCAGCAGCGCCGTGGAAAGGATATCCGTAAGAATTCCAATATGGCCTGGGAATACAACGGCCAGCAGTTCCTGAATGTTGATTCAAATCCCTGGCCCGGTCCAAAGTTCTGGTGCCCGGATATGGTAAAGGGCAACGACGGAAACAATTACAAGGTTTACCGTTATGCCGATGCCCTGCTCCTGCTCTCGGAATGCCATTTCGAACTTGGGGATTACGACAAGAGTATCGAATATCTTAACATAGTCCGATCAAGGGCCGGTCTGGACGGTTACAGGTTCCGCACTGTGCCAAGACTCCAGGAGGAGATCAGAGCCGAACGCGCCAGGGAACTCTTCGGCGAGTTCCAGCGCAAATTCGACCTGGTACGCTGGGGCGTATGGTACGATGCCCTGCAGGACAATACCGACTTCGAAGCCCTGCGTGAGAATGCCCTTCCCTGCCACGAATACTATCCCATTCCGGAAGCGGAAGTGACAAAGTCCAAGTATAACCTTGACAATAACGCATACAAGCAGTATGGTCTCTGATATGATGAAAAGAAAACTCATATATATAGTCCTTGCCTTCCTTCCGCTCCTTGGCTGCCAGAAGGAATACGCCATCCACGACTTCCTGTCAGTGACCTCCCACAACCTGAGGCTGGCAAAGACTCCAGGTTCCACCCATATAATGGTGTATTCCACAGGTGCGTGGACCGTGAGTATACAGCAGGACGTGGAGTGGGCCTCCATAAACAAGACCTCAGGAGAGGGGATGGGCGAATTTGTCTTCAGCTGGTCGGCCAACTATGGGGTGAGCCGCCACGTGGACGTGCTGGTTACAAGGGAGCATAAGACTGAACGCATCCATATTATCCAGGCCGGTTCCATTGAGAGCCCATATATAGCCTTCGGCCCGGAGAAGGTGGTGCTGCCGCGACAGGCGGTATCGGCCTTCCCTGTAGCTTTGAATACCAATATAGGCCTGTCGCTGGATCAGTTCAAGGCTAAGGCCGTGTATTACGACGGAGCTCAGCCGGACACCCTTGACGTAGGTGATTCGGATCCCAGGGCGTGGCTCCGTTCCTGCAAGATTTTCGAGGACCACGTGGAGTTCTCGGCGGCAGAATGGAACGGGACTCAGGACCGTGAAGCTACCCTTGTGGTCTATATGGAAGATTCTGCCGGTCAGGAAACTTATGGCTGCCTTCCTATATTCCAGAGCTATCTGGATCCGGTATTTGAGCTTGAGAAAGTATCGGGCGATTATTACGCCAATAGCGGAGATTACAGCGTTGGCAGCCAGGCCAACAATATCTGGTCGCTGCCCGGCCTTCAGCTATCCAGTACAGAGGACTGGGTCCACGGAATATCCGTTACGGAAGAGGGCCTTTTGTTCAGTGCCGACGAGAACCGCAGCGGGGCTCCCAGAAGTGCCACTGTCTCGGTAGTCTATGAATCAGGAGAGCATTCGGCCAGGGCATCCTTCCAGGTGAACCAGGATGCCGCCAGGCTGCTTTCGTTCGCGGATCTGCGTGCGCGAGTGCCCGGAAAACTCTATGGGACCGACCTGATCGAGGGCTACATCGTAAGTGATACGACCAGCCTTAATCTCTGCTCAAGCCCTCAGACCGGACAGTTTGAATTCGACCGTACAGAGAACTTCCGCACTGCTTATCTGGAGAGCGTAGACGGCAAGTACGGTTTCTGCCTGAAGTTCCCCGACAGCAAGGACAACGGCATCCCGCGCTGGTCCAAGGTCAAGGTCCACCTTGACGGAATAAAACTGGAAAGGAAGATGAACCCCCTGCGCTTCACCCTTTCAGGAATTACGAGGAATATGATAGAGATAGAGGAAGGCGAAGGCGGATTTGACGCCGTTCCCCGTAAGGAAATGCGTATCGCGCAGCTTACCGATGCCGATGTATATACTTACGTATCCCTCCAGGACGTGGAGATAATGTGCAAGGACGGTGCCTATACGAATACCAGCGAGGGCTATATAATGAAGGACAAACTGAACCCCCTCGGTGCCGATTATCCTCGTCTAGATGTCGCGCCTCTGCTTTGTTCCGACCCTGATGGAAGCTCCATTTTTATGCTCACCAATGCTGCCGCGCCTTGGCGCCGTACCGGACTTGGTGACTTGGCCTGGAACAGTTGTGTCCCTCAGGGCTCCGGCACTCTTGGCGGTATCCTCGTTGCCGATGATGTCGCTCCCGTCCGCTGGGGCAATCTGGGCCGATACCAGATAAGGCCTCTTACCGTGGAGGAGATTGATCTGAACGGACTGGAATTCTCCACTACCATCTGCGAATGGACGTGGAAAGAACCTACTCTCAAACCGGACAACGAACGCAGCGGTTGCAACATACGGTATTATGAGGCCGGAACGGATTTCTCCTACGATTACAACAATCCCTTCCTTCCAGTAGAGGACACCCCCAACGGCAACACCTCCACTCCGGATGCGGAACACCCTAATCTCAAGGGCCTGGTGGAAAAAGCGGCTCTTGCCCTTAAGCAGGAATGGTGGGATTATGAGAATAACGAAGGCCGGTATTTCGACGTTGAGTTCAATACCAGCGGAATAAGCGGACAGAACCTGGTTGTGGGTATCACCTGGGGACACGGGGACGCCTCAAATGCCCAGAGTATAACATCGGCCCCGTCACACTGGAAAGTGCTCTATTCCACCGGGGGTGACTTCCAGGAAGTTCCTTCCGTGGGTATACTCAAGCAGCGTCCCTGCGCCTGGTGGCGCAATCCCGACACGCCTGTGGATGCTACTCCGGGTTATACCGAACATCTGATAAAGCTGCCTCCGACCTGCTTTGGAAACAGCAAAGTGACAGTCCGTTTCCAGGTGGCCGACCTGGTCTCGGACGCGGTTCCCGAAGTGAATGAAAGCAATTGGCAGAGGGCTATGTGCGTAGAGCGCGGCACGCTCAGCTCCGGTAAAGTGGGTATCGTGAGGATAGGAACGATTACGGTAAGATACAATTGATTATGAACAGAATATATATATCGGCAATTGCTGTACTTCTGGTGCTGGTCTCCTGTGAGAAGGCAAGGGAAGACCATCCGCTTGTAAAGCTCGGCGCAGCAACCAAGGAGTATGTGGTCGAGGTTGACGGCGGTATAGTGGATATCCCCGTCTATTCCAACGGGTCATATCATATTGATGTCCTCTCCGACAATGCAGGATGGCTCAAGCTTACTATGCCCTCCAAACTGGAAGAAAACGGGTATATCCGTGCCGAATGTGATTTCAACGAGTCTTTCCGCCGCCAGGTGGTATTCACACTGAACAGTGATGTGGACAGCCGCGTGGATACGGTCCTGTTCCGCCAGAAGGGACTAAAGAGCGCGATGATAGCCATAGACAATATGTCTTTGCAGGCCAAGGGGGCCGGCGGTGAAGAGAGCTTCGATATCCAGACCAACATCCCTTCTGAAGAAATAGTGAAGACCATCCGTTACTCTTCTGAGGGTGACAGCTGGCTTCACGCTCTTACTATAGGCGGGGAAGGGGACTCCGGCAGGACCGTCAGTTTCTCTACCGATCCCAATCCCAGCGAAGATGTGCCCCGTATGGCCAGGGTGAATCTGGCCTTTACCGATGGCTGGGGTGAATCGGTTTCGTTGTCTTTCAATGTGATCCAGCGCACTTCCACCGAGGAAGTGGGCAGGGAAGTGTCAATGTCTACGCTCAAATACGAAACCGTCCAGAGCGGCAAGATGCTCGGAGAGTTCGTGATAGTGGATGGTATTGTTGTGAGCAACAAAGAGAACCGGAATGCCGGAGACAATGAGCAGCTCACACCTTCAACAATAGACTACTCCCTGGACCAGCGTACCATCTATCTGGAGAGCCCTGACGGCAAGGAAGGTATATGCCTGATAGCTGAAACTCCGGACGACAATATAACCAAACCTTACCAGCGTGTGCAGGTCCTGCTTTATGGTACGATGCCGAAGCTGTACGAGGATCCTTCGTACCTGGTTGTAAGCGGCATCACTGCCGAAATGTTCGTAAGCCAGAAGGACGGCGAGTCATTTGACGTCCCCGCTAAGGCCAAGTACATAAGGGAGCTTACGGAGGACGATATTTTCACCTACGTGACGCTAAAGGACGTGGAGTTTCCCGTGCGTAAGGGTGACCTTGTCCCGGTAAACGAGGGTTACACCATAGCTACAGGCGCGCATCGGCTTGCCAAGTATCCCCGCCTCGTGAGGGATATAAACGGTGACGATATCTATCTATATACCAATACAGTATGCTCGTTCCGCAACTCCGGTGACATTCTTCCGTACGGTAGCGGAACCCTGTCCGGCGTGCTTGTCCACGAGCGTTTCCCCCGTTTCGAATGGGAGAATCTGGCCGATCCCCAGGATATCGATGACGGCCCTATGCTCGGACGTATCGGCGCCTTCCAGCTAAGGCCCCAGACCAAGGCCGATGTTTGGGACGGAATGCAGGCCGACGTGGAGAACAGCTTCTCCAAGATCCTCACCGAGTACCGCTTCTGGAATCCCGACGAGTCGGCCGGAGTGCTGCGTCCTACCTATGGCACAAACGGGTGGTTCACCCACACCTGCAAGACTAAATACACCGGTTCGGCTTCCAAGACTTTCGTCCTGCCTGAGTCGCTTGCACTTGCCGGTTTCGAGACCTTCTCCCAGCCGATGTTCTCTTCCACCACCTGGGACTATCTCGGACCTATCGGCAAGGGAGGAAAGCATATCTTCGGCAATAACCTCGGAAACACCAATGCCAAGGGTATAGGCGTTGTACTGGATCCTTCAAAGGAGCACTGGAACCGCCGTATGGATGCCCTTGTGGACCAGGTGACGGATCCTGCTCATCCTATCTGGTGCGGTCCTGCAGCCTCCTCCGAATATGTGAATTTTGTGGAGGGCACCTTTGGGAGTATCAATTACACCAATGCGGCCAACCAGGGCAAAGGTTTCGTCCCCGATGTTTGCTACACCGCCTTCCAGACAAACTACTGGTGGGATTATGAGTCTGGCCGTCCATACAGCTGGCTGCTCAACTTCTCTACAGCAGGCATTGCCGCCACGCAGTTTTCACTGCAGGTATCTGTACTCAATACCAGCCAGCAGTACTATTCACCCCGCTACTGGAGGCTTGAGTGGTCTACGACCGACGACCAGAACGACGCCAACTGGACTCTAATCAAGGAGTACACGGTCCCCGACGTGGCGGTATGGTCATCGGCCCAGTATTATTCCATCCCGGCGTTCAAGCAGATTAATTTCGCGCTTCCCCTGGAGATGCTCGGAAAAGACAACGTGTACCTTCGTATGAGGCCCGCAAACGACATCTGTTCCAGCGGAGCCGATTATGCCGATGGCCATATGATAGACGCCACCACTCCCGACTGTCACTACAGTACCATATCTTATATAGCAATCCGATATAACTAGCATCCCCGTTATGAAGATACGTTCCATATACTTACTGGCTGCCCTGCTGCTCTTTCTTCCCGCCTGTGAAAAGAATGCGGAGCAGGTTGTTGACGGCGTAAATCAGGTGCAGAAACTTCGCACCGGTTTTACCGTTAGTACTTCTGCAGCTACCAGAACCGCAGTTGATATGTCTGCGGGCAGGATTTACTGGCTCACCGACGATCCGGTTATGGTAAGCAACGGCTTGGAGTCAATAACGATGTATGTGCTGGAAGGAGGCAATCAGAGGGCCGAACTCTATTCCCTGGACAGGCAGTTCAGCGGAAACGAGTTCTTTGCTGTTTATCCGGCACTGGACGCGTCATATCAGACGGGAGTCTTCGGCTCGGTAATTCCCTCGGTCCAGAATTATGCCGACGGGGGATTCGACACTGAGACTTTCCCTATGGTGGCCAGTTGCGGCGCCGACCGTGTCCTGGAATTCCGCAATGCCGCTTCGCTGCTGCAGATAGTCCCCACTGGCGAAGCCTTCAAGGAGGATAGGGTGCTTTCCGTGACGGTGACCGCCGATGAAAATCTGGCGGGCCCCATCTCTGTGACATACACCCCCGGACAGGAGCCCCTGGTAGAACTTGACCAGGAAGGTGGTTTCAATTCAATTACCCTCAATGCACCCCAGGAAGGAATCCCGTTCGGGGAGCCTATCTATGTGGTCGTGGCTCCCGGTGAGTATCACAATATGAAGGTGCGTATCGTACTGAGCGGAGGACTGAATTACGTACACAACGTTGAAGAGACTCTGCTTGTGGAACGCTCCAGATATAAGACAATAAGCTTTGAGGCGAGCGACAATTCCATCGACCTGTCGGCTAACGGAACCGCCAACTGCTACATTATCACTGAACCAGGTTCCTATCGCTTCAGGGCCAATGTCAGAGGTAACGGCGTGCCCACTTCCTGCGGCCTCGAACCCGAGCTTGGCGCAATCTCCAGAATGAGTATCTATCACAGCGACGGCGGCAACTTCATTGACGGCGATATAACAAATGGCGGCAATTATGTCTACTTCACCACTGTGAGCGATCCTCTGCCTGTCGGAACAGTTCTGGTATCGGCCATCAACGGGGCCGGACAGACCATCTGGTCGTGGCATATCTGGTGCAATCCGGCTGTAAAGGATGTAACCCTGTCCGACGGTCGCAGCTGGCTGAATATGAACCTGGGGGCCCATCACGAGAGTTTCAGCGAGGAAGGCTTTAACGGCTATTATTACCAGTGGGGCCGCAAGGATCCGTTCCTGCAGAAGAACACCGGCACCGCTACAGACAAAACCAGCCTGGCGCCCTTCGTCTCGCACGCATCGGCCTTTGACGGTACCCTGGAGAATTCCATCCGGAATCCGCACATCTTCTACGGAGGCTATACCCCCAAGGGCGCCGCAGGAATAACGGCCGACTGGAGCTCCTACGATGACGATCTGAAGTACTATGACTGGTGGAATGCAGATATCAGCGAAGACGACCAGAAGGATGTTCCCACGAAGAAGACAATGTTCGATCCCTGCCCTCCGGGCTACTGCGTCCCTTCCTATCAGGATGTGATATCCCTCGTCCAGACGCTTCCTGCAGGCGAATGGAAAGACGGTGGAAAGCTCCTGGAAGGCAAACTCTTCTTCCCTAAGACCTCCTTCCGCGCGATAGGTATAAATCAGGGATATTGGGACGACCCCCGCTGCTTCTTCTGGAGTTCCACACCTGCCGTAACCGGTGACAGGTATCACAGGACAATCCACAGGCCGTACTTTACCGTGACGGGCCGGGGCATTACGGCGATACACCGTTCCTACGGTATCACTGTAAGGTGTATAAAGAATGCCGAAGCGCCCGGTCCGGGTCCCGGTCCTGATCCGAATCCGGACCCCGATCCTGATCCGGAGAACCCTGAGCTTGGCGGCAACACCGAACCCCTGGATCCCGATCCCGACCCCTGGAACTGAGCCGGAAATACCGGATTAAGTGTTATATTTGCGTAATAAACAGAATCAGATGAAACGTTTATCCTTATTTGTCATTGCGCTGCTGAGCTTTGCATCCTGCTGCGAGAGCTCCAGATATGCCTCCAGGGCCGATGCCATTGCGGCTCAGATGCGTGATCCTTCGTCGAAGTACGTAGTGGTGGCCTGCCATCGCGGCGACTGGCGCAACTGGCCGGAGAACTCCATCCCCGCAATCGAGAGCGTCATTGCAATGGGGGCCGATATCGTTGAGATAGACGTGCATATGACCGCAGATTCGGTCCTTGTGCTCTGCCACGATGCCGATGTGAAGCGGACAACTAACTTCTCCCGCGTTTACCGTGACCAGAAGGACAAGAGCGCCAAGGTCTGTGACCTTACCCTGGCGGAAATCAAGTCCCTGAGCCTCCAGCGGCAGCATCGTGCGGCCGCCATCGACACGCTCCGGATGCCCACCCTCAGGGAAGCGCTTCTCTGTACTAAAGACCGTATCTGCGTGAACGTTGACAAGGGCTACGACTACTATGACGCTGTCCTTGCCCTTACCGAGGAGCTGGGCGTTACCGACCAGGTCCTGATCAAGGGCAAGAAGTCCATAGAGACTGTTGCTGCAAACGAGGCCGGGCATCCCCACAATATGATGTATATGCCTATTGTGGACATCCAGAAGGAGAACGGGCAGAAGCTGCTGGATTCGTATATGACGCAGCAGGTGGTGCCCCTGGCCTACGAGGTATGCTGGCAGAACAACGACGACGGGGCTTTCCCCGAAGCCTGCCGGAGAATCCGCGAACAGGGCTCCAAGATATGGGTGAACACCATCTGGGGCAGCCTTTGCGGCGGAAACGGCAACGACGACGATGCCGCCTATCAGTGCAAGGACCCCGGCGAGGTTTACCAGCAGTATCTTGACAACGGCGTGTCGATGATCCAGACCGACCGTCCAGAGCTCCTCATCGGCTGGCTTTCCAAAAAGGGCCGCCACTGCCTGCCCCGGCGTTAGTAGGAGGTCACGGAAATATTTCTTACATTTGCACTGATAGAAACAATGCTATGAAAAAGACCCTTTCAGTGTTGATGCTTTTCCTGTCCCTGCCGATATGGGGATGGGAAAGGGAAGCCATCTGGCCAAAGAAGAAGATGCCGGATGCCAGCGATTCCCAGATTGCCGCAATGACCAATGAGACTGGCCAGCCCGGCTTCAAGGCCGAAAAGCACAGAATCCCGTATCTGGAGTGGTTCGAGGCGCCGGATCCGGCGAAGGACAAC
>JAGCYC010000061.1 GCA_017961015.1 Bacteroidales bacterium
AATCGATTCTCTCAAGTAATATATTGCGGTGGCTATAGCGGTGAGGAACCACCTCTTCCCATTCCGAACAGAGAAGTTAAGCTCACCATCGCCGATGGTACTGCCCCACCAGGTGGGAGAGTAGGTAGCTGCCGTTCTTCGACACCCCGGACATTCACAAGATGCCCGGGGTGTTTTGTTTATGCCCAGCCGGCTATAACGTTGATATAGTTACCACTTTGAGGAAAGCCTGATCAATCAGACTCAGTACAGTCCCCCGTTGATTGAAATGGTTTCGCCGTTTATGTAGGCGGCATCGGGGGATACCAGAAAGCCCACCAGGGCAGCGACTTCCCCGGGCTCGCCGAAGCGGGCTGCGGGGATGTCTTTCTTAAGGGCGGCTTCGTCAAGCCCTTCCACCATATCGGTACGGATGAAACCGGGAGCCACGGCGTTCACGGTCACTTTCTTGCGCGCCACTTCCTGGGCCAGAGCCTTGGTCGCCGCAATGAGTCCGCCCTTGGCAGCAGAGTAGTTCGTCTGGCCGGGAAGGCCCTTCAGTCCGCTCAGCGAAGTAACATTCACAATACGGCCGAACTTATGGATGAGCATAGGCTGCAGCAGGGCGCGCGTAAGGTTGTAAAAGCCGTTCAGGGTAGTGTCCACCACCGAGTGCCAGTCCTGGGGTTCCATCCAGATAAGGAGATTGTCGCGGCGTATTCCGGCGTTGTTCACGAGCACCTCGATATAATCTTCGGGATGGGCAGCCTGCCAGGCCGATATAGCCTCCTGCACGGCCTCCCAGTCGGCAACGTCAAAGCGCATAAGTTCACCCTTGCCGCCGACGAGTTCCAGCGTCTCAAGGGCCGCAGCCTCGTTGGATACGTAGTTGATGAGGACGTGATAGCCCATCTGGCTTAATTTGAGGCATATAGCCCGGCCGATTCCGCGGCTTCCGCCGCTAACAAATGCATATTTCATAGGCTTTTACTGTATTCAATTACGCTTTGGCAGGTCCTGAGGGCGGTCTTGCTCACCCCGAGTACGCCGTGCAGTCCAAGATTCTGTCCCGTAAGGAAGAGTCCCGGAACGGGAGTCTCGGGCGGAAGGAAGGACAGGGAGGGATTGTCGTAGTCCTTGATAAAACCGTAGGCGCTGCCTCCGGGAGTAAGTGTATAGCGCTCCCAGGTGGCCGGCGTGCTGGTCCACCACGAGGCGGGCTCAAGCTCCGGAAGCCGCTGCCGGGCCTTGGCTATACAGCTGAGCGCAAGCTCGTTACGGTCAAAGGGCCGGGCGGGGGCAAAGCAAAGCAGGGTGAGGTTGTGGCTGAGTCCGTCGGCCCCGGCGTCGCCGAAGTGGATCATTAGCGAGCCGTCCGCGAAGATGCCGTGCCCGTCGCTGGGGATGCCCTTCGCAAGCTTGATATAAACGCTGAAGACCCCGTCGCCGTTCCGGTAGGAGCGCAGCCGGCGCAGATAGGAAGGCCGGATGTGGTCGGCGCAGATGGCCATACAGCTAAGGGGGTGAATATCGGCAATGATGATTCCGCTGTAGGAGGAAGAGTCGGAGCAGTAGGCTGTGCCGGAGGCGATCCGTACCACCCTGCGACGGGTGAGCACCCGGCCTCCGTGCGCGAGGATATCGGCCTGGAGGGCATCGGCAAGCACTTTTCCGCCGCCGCGGAGCCTCCAGCTGCTGCCCTTGTAGGGCTCCAGGATGTGTTCCCTCTCCATTGCCGATACCCCCTCGGTGGGGTGCTGAAGCCTGAGGAAGGGGAATCCTTCGTCGTCGGGAACCTTTTCCCAGGGGAGGGACATCAGCCCCAGGGGTTCGAAGATGCCGTAAAGCGGCTCACCTGGTGCAAGGCCTCCCACCGAATGGAAACCCGTGTCGAAGCGCTCTCCCTCACGGACAAAAGTCTGAAGGCAGCCGCCCGTCTGCAAGCCCTGTTCCAGGACCGTTATGCCGAAGCCCCTCCGGGAAAGATAGGCTCCGCACAGAAGGCCCCCGAGGCCTGCGCCGATGATAACTACCTCAGACACGGCGTATTACAAGGGAAGAATTGGTTCCGCCGAAGCCGAAGGAATTGGAGAGGAAGCAGTCGAAGCCCCTCTGGATGGTTTCGGAAGGAATATACAGATGGGCCGAATCTTCGTCGGGATTCTCGAAATTGAGGTTACCGGCGATGAACCCGCCCTGCATCATCAGGATGGAATAGACCAGTTCGGAGGCTCCGGCCATCCACATTTCGTGGCCGGTCTGGCTCTTGGTGGACGTTACGGGGACGCTCTTTTCGCCGAAGACGCGGTGCAGGGCCTTGGCCTCGTTGGCGTCTCCCACGTGGGTGGAAGTGGCGTGGGCGTTGATGTAGCCGATATCGGCCGGGCTCACTCCGGCGCGCCTGAGGGCCATTTCCAGCGAACGGGCAGGGCCGTCCACGTTGGGCGAGGAGATATGGTCGCCGTTGGCCGAAAAGCCGTAGCCGAGGACCTCGGCAATGATGGGGGCTCCGCGGCGGACAGCGCTTTCGTAGCTTTCAAGGATGAGGGTGGCCGCTCCGCCGCCGGGCACCAGGCCGTCGCGGTCGCGGTCGAAGGGACGGCTGGCCTTAGTGGGCTGGTCCTCCCTGAGTGAGAAGGCCGATATCCCGTCGAAGGAGCCGGTGGCGGCCATATTCACCTCCTGGGCGCCGCCGCACACCACCATCTCCTGCAGCCCGTTCTGGATGAGCAGGGCACCGAGGCCCACGGCGTGGGAACCGCTGGCGCAGGCTCCTGATACTGTGAGGTTTATGCCTTTGAGATGGAAGATTACCCCAAGGTTCATCGTAACCGTGGAATTCATAGACTGGAAGATGGCTCCGCTGCCGCAGAGCATAGTGTCCTTCTTTTCCACTATCTTGGCTATGGAGCGGTAAACCGCATCGGCCGTAGAGTCATTGCCGTAGAGAAGGCCCACCTCGTGGCTGTCCAGGTAGGCGGCGTCTATCCCCGCCTGTGCAAGGGCGTCGCGGGTGGCGCAGTAGGCATACTGGGCCGGTTCGGGCATATATACCCTCTGGGAGCGGGGAAGTTCCCCCTTGAGGTCCGGCAGTTCCACTTTGGCGGTGAGGCCGGAACGGAAGCCGGCTTCCTTGCGCGCGGGATCCAGGATTATGCCCGAGACCCCGTCAAACAGCGATTTCTGAACCTGGTCCAGGCTTGTTCCAAGGCAGGACCATATACCCATTCCGGTAATTACGACTCTTTGCATCTTGCTTTCGATAAGACAATATGCAAATATACGGAATTAGTCGGTTTTTTAAAACTCCAATTAAATTACTATATTTGTAAACTTTATATGCTTACAAATATGGGCTTTATAAAACGTATATTCTCATCTCAGGTGCTTCCCTCGTGGATAATCCTTTTGATGGACATCTTCATACTGTGCTTCTCGATGGTGCTGGCCTACCTCCTGCGCTACTCCTTTGCACAGTTCATCGCGCATTATCAGGAATTCCTTTGGACCCTGCTTCTGGTGGTTCCGGTAACGGTGCTGTTCGCCAAGCTCTTCCATACCTATTCCAATGTGCTGCGGCTCTCGTCCTTCTCGGACGTGATGAATATCTTCGTCTCGCTCACCCTGTCCTTTATGGCAGCCATAGTAGTGGCCCTGGTGGTGGATGCGGTCATAAAAGGCCACGGTCCCTTGCAGGTATCGGTCCTCCTTATCGCCTACGCACTCACTTTCGTGCTTATGGCCACTATGCGTATGAGCATAAAGATGGTTTACGACCATTTCAACGAGGATTCGGGCAGGATGCTCAACACCTATGTGTACGGCACCAAGGAATCAGGCGTGAACATAGCCAAGAGCCTCAGGGTCCAGAAGGGCAACACCTTCCACCTTCGCGGTTTCATTGCCGATGACCCCGCGATGAAAGGCAAGGTGATGATGGGCGTGAACGTCCATATGAACGATGAGGACCTGCTGGACCATATCCGCCGGGACGACATCGAGGCCGTGATCGTCTCCCCTGCAAAAGTGGATATCATCAAGGAAAACGATATCGCCGACCGTCTGCTGCAGGAGGGTGTGAACATCTATCTGGCCCCGGATGTTACTAACGACTGGAAGGGTACCGGCGCCCCCAAGCAGATCCGTTCCATCCAGATCGAGGACCTGCTGGGCCGCGACCCTATCCATATAAATATGCAGAGGATATCCTCCCAGCTTCAGGGCAGGCGTGTCCTCATTACCGGCGCAGCCGGTTCCATCGGCAGTGAGATAATGCGTCAGGTGGCGGCTTTCAGCCCTTATCAGCTAATCCTGGTAGACCAGGCCGAAACGCCCCTGCACGACATACGCCTGGAGCTGGAACGCAGCTGGAGCGCCCTCGAGGCCCCCACCATCGTTGCCGATATCACCAACCAGGCGCGTATGGAAGACATCTTTATGCGCTACAAGCCCGAGTATGTGTTCCACGCAGCCGCCTACAAGCACGTCCCTATGATGGAGGACAATGTGTCGGAGGCCATCCAGAACAATGTGAAGGGAACCAAAGTCCTGGCCGATCTTTCCGTCAAATACGGTGTGGAGCGTTTCGTGATGATATCCACCGACAAGGCCGTGAACCCTTCCAACGTGATGGGCTGCTCCAAGCGCATCTGCGAGATTTATGTGCAGTCCCTGGCCCGCAAGATCCAGAAGGACAAATCGGCCAAGACTCAGTTCATCACCACCCGCTTCGGCAATGTGCTGGGCTCCAACGGTTCGGTGATACCCCTGTTCCGCAAGCAGATCGAGGCAGGCGGCCCCATCACCGTCACCCACCCGGATATCATCCGCTATTTTATGACCATACCCGAGGCCTGCCAGCTGGTGCTGGAGGCCGGCAGTATGGGCAAAGGCGGCGAAATCTTCATCTTCGATATGGGCGAGCCCGTCCGTATCCTGGACCTTGCCAAGAAGATGATCAAGCTGAGCGGCCGCCAGGACATCAGGATAGAATTCACCGGCCTGCGCCACGGCGAAAAGCTTTATGAGGAGCTGCTGGCCACCAAGGAGAATACCAAACCCACTTCGCACGACAAGATTATGATCGCGAACGTGAGGGAGTACGATTTCGAGGACATAGCAGAGGATATCGATGCCATCATCGACAGCAGCTACTACTTCGATTCAATGAGGACCGTAGGGCGTATGAAAGACCTTGTGCCTGAATTCAAGAGCCTCAATTCACCTTATTCGGTGCTGGATACCGAATAGGAAACTACCTTCTGTTATAGGCCTTCAGCGCGGCTCTGAGAAGCATCAGTGAGCGCTGGAGGTCTTCTTTTTTGAGCACGTAGGCCAGGCGTACCTGGTTGCGGCCAAGGTCCGGATTGCGGTAGAAACCGGCGGCAGGTGCCATCATTACGGTCTCTCCGTCCAGGCGGAAGTCCGTCAGGCACCAGCGGCAGAAGTCTTCGGCATCGGCCACGGGAAGCGAGGCTACGGTATAGAAGGCCCCGTGAGGCATAGGGGAGAACACACCGGGTATGCTGTTGAGCCCCTTTATGAAGAAGTCGCGGCGCTCCTTGTACTCGCGGTAGCTGTCGGCAAGGTACTTCTCGGTGCCTTCGATGGAGGCTTCGGCCACAATCTGTCCCAGAAGAGGAGGGCTCAGGCGGGCCTGGCAGTACTTCATCACGGTATCCCTCACCAGGCGGTTGTGGGTAACTATCATACCTATGCGTATGCCGCATTCGGAGTAGCGCTTGCTCACGGAATCGATCAGGATGGCCTGCTCGTCCAGGCCCAGGGAAAGGGCGCTCAGATAGGGCTCGTCGGTGTATACGAATTCGCGGTAGACCTCGTCGGAGAAGAGGTACAGGTCGTATTTCCGGACCAGCTCCTTAATCTTCTGAAGCTCGGCCGGGGAATATACCACGCCGGTGGGATTGCCGGGATTGCACAGGAGTATGGCCCTGGTGCGGGGGGTGATAACCTCTTCGAAGGCCTCTGAGGGAGGCAGGGCAAAGCCGTCCTCTATCCGGGACTGGACCGTGCGCACCCTTATTCCGGCAGTTACGGCGAAGGAGATGTAGTTGGCATAGCCGGGCTCCACCATTATCATCTCGTCGCCGGGATTCATACAGGCGAGGAAACTCAGGAGTATGGCCTCGGAGCCGCCGGCGGTAATTATGATGTCGTCTTCGCTTACGTCTATGCCGAAGCCCTTGTAATAGCCGCAGAGCTTGGTGCGCAGCGAAAGGAAGCCCTCCGAGGGGCTGTATTCCAGGGTCTTGCGCTCGATATGCCTCACGGCGTCGAGGGCCTTCTCGGGAGTGGGAAGGTCCGGCTGGCCGATATTCAGATGGTACACCTTTACGCCTTCGCGGCGGGCGGCATCGGCAAGGGGAGCCAGCTTTCGGATAGGTGAAGACGGCATCTCAAGGCCGCGTGTGGATATCTGGGGCATATCTGCTTTGTTTACAGGATTCCGAGCATACGGCTGCGTACCAGCATTGCGGCACCCAGGGGAGCGGCCGTAGTCTTGAGTTTGGAAAGGCGGATGGAGGTGTCCTTGTTGGCAATGTTAAGCACGTGGCGCCGTATGGCCGTGCGTATGGGGAGCATCAGATAGTCTCCCGCCGCCATTGCGACCTTGCCGCCTATTACCACCAGCTCGGGGTTGAAGATATTGATAAGGCCGGCCAGCCCCTTTCCGAGGTTGGTCCCGAGGGTTTCCACCGCCTCGATGGCGACGGTGTCCTCCTGTTTGATAGCTGCGAAAATGTCGTTCAGGTTCACCCGGCCCTCTTCCTTGAACTTGGGCACCAGGGACGAGGCGCTGCCGCTGCGGAGCTGCTCGCACACCATCCTTACCAGGGCCGATCCCGAAGCACCCGTCTCCAGGCAGCCGATCTTTCCGCATCGGCACATCTGACCGTTGTCAAGCAGGGGGAAATGGCCGAACTCGCCGCTGAAGCCGGAGGTACCGTAGTACAGGTGACCGTCCATTATAATACCCATACCCAGGCCCCAGCTGACGTTCACGAACAGTACATTCTTCTTGGTTCCGAGGCTGTCCAGGTACTCGCCGTAGGTCATTGCGCGGGAGTCGTTCTCCATTGTCACGTGCACTCCCAGGTCCTCTTCCAGTACCTTCTCTATGGTGCGTTCGGGGTCGAAGGAGTAGCTGTAGCTGTAGCCGGTCACGGGATTGACGCGCCCGGTCATACTCAGGCCCACGCCCATCACCTTGTCCCAGTCGCCTATGGCCTGGCGCAGTCTCTGGGCGATGATATGCACGGACTCCTCGCTGCGTTCCATACGGAAGCTTATGTCGTCGCGGAAGTCCAGGAGGCTTCCCTTGAAGTCGGTCACGGCTACGCTAACGTGGGAATTGCGGATGTCCACCCCCACAAAATGCCCGGCCTCGGGATTGAGCCCGTAGATGGCGGGGCGCCTGCCTCCGGAGGTGCCGGATTTGCCCAGCTCCACCAGAAAGCCTTCCTGGATAAGTTCCTGGACCAGCTTGGTGGTAGTAGGGATGGAAGCGCCTATGGCCTCGCTCAGTTCAGCGATGCTGTGGGTGCCCTGTCCTATGCTGAGATACAGGATATTCTTTTTGAGAATGGAGTTCTTGTTGTCTTTCTTGTCAAGGAAAGTGTAACGCATAGCCTGTGATTATAAGCATACAAAGATAATAAAAAAGCGTATCTTTGCCTAAAAATGTATCCGGATATGCGTAAGACTCTTAGCGTTCTCCTGCTTTTTGCCGCCTCCCTTCTCCGTGGGGCCGATTCCATCCCCGCCCATTTCAAATTTGTAGGGAATTCCCAGGTCGTGTTCTCCAGAGACGGTTCATATACAGATTCTTATGCTTACAGGCGCAGCGGCGGCAAGTGGAAGAAGGTGGACGGGGTAAAGGCCCCGGCGCGCTACAGCGACTTTCCCCTGGAGATAGCCGATGCCCAGAACCTTAGCTACAGTCCGGATTCCAGCGCCCTCGCCTTTACAAGGGGCGGCAATCTCTGGGTGGCCGATATCGCCTCGGGCGCCGAGCGCCAGCTCACCTTCGACGGCTCCGAAACCATACTCAACGGCTACGCATCCTGGGTTTACTATGAGGAAATCCTTGGCCGGAGCTCCCACTACAAGGCCTTCTGGTGGAGCCCGGACGGCCGCCGCATAGCCTTCTACCGCTTTGACGAGGGAAAGGTGCCGATGTTCCCGATATACTCGCCCTTCGGCCAGGACGGAAGCCTCAGGCGCACCCGTTACCCCAAGGCCGGAGAGGCCAACCCCGAAGTAAAGATAGGTTTTGCCGATGTCCGCGACGGCTCCATAGTCTGGGCCGCCTTCGACCCTTCCGGGGACCAGTACTTCGGCATTCCTTTCTGGGGCCCCGGCGGAGATGTATTCTACCTTCCCCGCGAGCCCAGGCTGCAGAATACCCTGGACCTGTATGCGGTGAATCCCGCCGACGGCAGCGCCAGGGCGGTGTATCACGAAAAGGTGCCCACCTGGCTGGACTGGATGGACGAGCTGCTTTTCACGCCCAAGGGCCTGTATATGGTACGTTCCTTCGAAACTTCCTGGCAGCAGATCTACTTCCTTCCCTACGACGGCAGCGGGGTAAAACGCCTTACCGACGGCCCCAACTGGAGGATTTCACTCGTGGCTGCGCATAAGGACGGCCGGGTGTTCTTCCTTGCCGAGAGGGATTCCCGCGTGAGCAGGGCCCTTTATTCCTGCGACTCCAAGGGGAGGATATCGGCCCTTACCGATGTGTCCCTGAACGTGGACGACGTGGAGTTCTCTCCGGACAGGGAGCATTTCGTGGCAAGGCTCTCCGGGCTTGACACCCCTCCTAAGCTGGGCCTGTACAGCAGTCGCAAGGCCCGCCTCCTGAATGGGATAGAGGCCGAAAGCCTGCCGGAAGGCCTGCCGAAGAGGGAGCTGGTATGGATTGAGAACGAGGGTCTAAGGTTCCCCGGAATTATGATTTATCCCCAGGACTTCAATCCTTCGGAGCAGTACCCCGTGCACGTGGACATCTACGGCGGGCCCGACACTCCTCTGGTAAGGGGCCGATGGATAAATCCCCGCAGCTATGAGTGGTACGCCTCCAACGGCATCATCTGCCTGATAGCGGACTGCCGCGCCGCCGGGCACAACGGCCGCGAGGGCCTGGATGCCATCTACCGCCGCCTGGGTACGGCCGAGCGCCGCGATTTCATAGCCTGGGCGCGCTGGCTGCAGGGCCTTCCCTATGTAAAGGCCGATAAGATAGGCGTGGAGGGCTTTTCCTTCGGCGGCACTATGACCACCCTGCTGGTAGCCACCGCATCCGAATACTATCACTACGGCCTTGCAGGCGGCGGAGTGTACGACTGGAGACTCTACGACAGCCACTACACCGAACGTTATATGGACACGCCCGAAACCAATCCCGAAGGTTACAGGGAGGCCTCAGTGCTGGAGCATATAGGGAAGTACCCGGTGAAGGCCGGAAAGGCCGACGGCAGCGTGATGCTGCGCCTCACCCACGGCAGCGGCGACGACAATGTCCATTTCCAGAACAGCCTGCAACTGATAGACGCCCTGCAGCGCCAGGGGGCCGAATTCGAGTTTATGGTCTATCCCGACGGTATGCACGGCTACCGGGGCTATCAGGGGAAACATTTCGAGCAGAGCAAGCGCGCTTTCTGGCTGGACTGCTTTAAAACAGAGCGTCCTTGAAATTCACCAGATAGATCTTCTCCACCGCCCTGGTAAAGGCGGTGTACAGCCATTTGATATCATCGGCCGTGTAGGGCTCCTGCCAGAAGGGATTGTCTATGAAAACGCATTTCCACTGGCCTCCCTGGGCCTTGTGGCAGGTTATGGCCTGGGCATATTTGATCTGGAGGGCGCTGTAGTAGGGATCTTCGCGCACGGCCTCGTAGCGCTTGCGCTTTCCGCGTATGTCGGAGTAATCGGCCAGCACTCCCTGGTAGAGGGCGTTAGAACTCTCGTAGTCCAGCGAAGGACTGTCGGAATCCAGCGTGTCCAGAAGGATTTTCCGCTCCACCTCCTGGTCGGCATAGTCCGGAAGTGAGATGCAGGCATCGGCAAAGTGAAGGCCGTAGCGCTCCTCGTGGTGGCGTACCCATATCAGGCGGGCCATATCGCCGTTAGCGATGTAATCCGTCCCTTCTATGCCGTCCATATAGCAGTTCTTCACTACCATCAGTTTCTCGCCCCGCACAAGGCGCTCTTCGCGGAAAAGCACCTGGGCGCGTATGCCCTCGTTGTAGCGGCGGGCCCTTTTGTTTGAACGGCAGAGGACCATCACCTCGTCTTCCCCGTAGCGGCCGTAGGCATCGGCTATGCTTTCTATCAGCTCGGCCCCGCCTATCCTTTCCACGTCGGGAAAAGTCTTGAGGCTTAAGCTGTTAAGCGTGTCGCAGGGAAGCAGCCTGCGCAGGGCGGTGGCGTTGGAGAGGATGCCGGAATCGGCCCCCTGTCTTACGACGGTATCCAGGCGGGCCCACTGCACCCCTCCGAAGCCGTTCATATAGGAAGGCGAAAGGGCGGGGGAAGCGTCCATCCCTACGGGCGGCAGCTGGGCATCATCGCCCAGAAGCAGCAGGCGGCAGTCGGTCCCCGAGCGCACGAAGCTCACCAGGTCTTCCAGCAGGTTCCCGGAGCCGAAGTTGCCCCCCTTTTCATTCCCCTCTATGCCGATGAGCGAGACCTCGTCCACTACGAAAAGCGCCCCCCTGGCCTTGTTCGGGGCAAGGGAAAAGAGGCCGTAGCCGTCGTCGGAGAAGGATTTCTGCCTGTAGATATGCTTGTGTATGGTGGATGCGGGATGGGAGGCGTACTGGGAGAGCACCTTGGCGGCGCGGCCGGTAGGGGCCAGCAGTATGCAGGGCACTTCCAGTTTTTCCAGGGCGCCCACTATGGCGGCCACGGCGCTGGTCTTGCCGGTTCCGGCATAGCCGTTCACCACAAGGATGTCACCGTCGTCGGAGGTAAAAAACTGTGCGGCGCTGCGCATCAGGGCCTGCTGGGAGTCGGTCGCCACATAGGGCAGCCGTTCCAGGAAACTGCGGCAGAGGAAGTCGGAGCGGTCCATCAGCTGCGGTTGAAGATGCTTGCCAGAACGGCCAGGACGGGATATATCTCCACGCGGCCCATAAACATATCAAAGCTGAACACCAGTTTTATACCGGCGGGATCGGCATTGTAGTTGCCCATAGCGCCGATATCGCCCAGCGAAGGACCCACGTTGGCCAGCGAGGCCAGAGAACCGGTGAGGGCGTGTCCGTTCGGATCTCCCATAAGCAGGCAGGCTATGGCCGATATGCCTATCAGGAGGATGAACAGGGCCAGGTAAAGGATGTGGGGATATATGTCTTCGTCGTGGAGGATGCGCTTTCCGAGGCGTATCTCATACATCGACGAAGGGTTCAGGGACTTTCGTATCTGCATATCGATAGCCTTGAAAAGGACTATCACACGGTCCACCTTGAGACCGCCGGTGGTGGAACCGGCGCAGCCGCACACCAGCGAGCACAGGATGAGCATAAAGCAGGGCAGGGTGGGCCAGGCGGAGTTGTCGGCGATGCCGAAGCCGGTGGAAGATGCATAGCTCACCACGTGGAAGGTTCCGTTCATTATGGCGCCGCCCCAGCTGGCCTCGGCCCCCTGAAGCTTCAGGGATACGCAGGTGACCGTTGCGGTTATGCCAAGCATCACAAGGTAGAAGCGCAGTATGGGGTTGGTGAGGGGACGCAGGGTGCGTCTTACCAGCATCACGAAGATAAGGCCGAAGTGGATGGATGCCGCCAGCATAAAGACTATGGTGGCGAGGTTTATGGCAGTGGAGCCGAAAGCGCCCACCGAAAGGTTCCTGGACGAGAATCCGCCGGCCGCGCATACGCTGAAGGCGTGGCATACGGCATCGAAGGCGGGCATTCCGAGGGCCCAGTAGGTGAGGAAGGCTGCGGCGCAGATTCCAAGGTACACCCAGGCAAAGATATAGACCGTATGGTTTGCCCGGCTGCGGTAGTCGTCCCTGGAAAGCGAGGACAGCTCCATATTGGTAAGACGCAGCCTCAGGGGTGAAGCCGTGGGAATGATGAGCAGCAGGAACACCACTACTCCCAAACCGCCGATAAAGTGGGTGGACGCCCTCCAGAACACCAGGCTCCTGGGCAGCGCCTCTATGTCTTCGAGTATGGTGGCTCCGGTGGTGGTGAAGCCGGATACGCTTTCGAACCAGGCGTTTATGAGGTTGAAGGGGCCGCCCCAGAGGGCGTAGGGAAGTGCTCCGAAGATAAAGGACAGCAGCCAGGACAGGAAAATGATCATATAGCCGTCCTTAAGGCTTATATGCTCCGTCCTGCGGACGAAGATAAAGGGGAACACACCCACAATGAAGGTGATGGCAAAGCTTATCAGCAGCGGCGCCAGGGCGCTGTCGGGGCCGTCCATAAGGGATACGAAGGCCGACAGCAGCATAAACAGGGCGCTCACCAGGAGGGCGCTGCCTACATTGCGGGATATGACTTTGAGGTTCATTGCTCCTGTTGCTGCTTAAGGTTGGCAAGGCGCCGGCGTAGCTGGCGGTTTTCATCGGTAAGCTCGCTCACCTCGGTATTCAGGTCCTGCAGCTGGTCGTTTCCGTCGAATTCCACGCTGTAGCGGTGGCGGAAGCTGCGGTAGTCCCTGAGGCCTTCCAGCATACGGTAGAGCGGTTTCACATAGTAGCTCAGGATAAAGAACAGGAGCAGGAATACCAGCAGTATGCCCACCGACACGGCCACTGCGGCAGGAATGATGCTGCGGTAAAAGCCGTGGTCGAAGTCGCTGGCATTGTGCTGCAGTTCCTTGTACATCATCTCGTTCAGCTTGTCCAGGTAGCCGCGAAGCCTGTAGAACAGGGGCTGCAGGCGGGTGAAGTACCAGTCACGGGTATTTATGAAGGTGGATGCCACTATGTCGGGAAGTTCGGTGGAGGCAAGCATATAGGCCGAATAGGCGTACAGCACGGAATCGGCCAGAGGGGCTATCCTGCGTCCCTTGAAGGCGGTCTTGAGGGAATCGCAGCCGTCGCGGAAGCCCTGGCGGTCGAAGGCGGGGACCTCGGAGAGGGAATCGTCGCCGATTACGGCCAGCACATCCAGGTTGTAGCTGTCGGCCTCGCTCATAAGTTTTTCAACAGTGTGGATGCTGCGTATGTCCTGGGCCATAAGTGTGGAAACATAGCTGGACATTCGGCGGTATTCCAGTATGGAAATGATGCTGGAAAGCAACAGAACCACGGAAATGGAACTGAGCGCCACTATTATCTTCATTCGGAGCGACAGACGGAAATTGCTCCACCGCAGTTTGAACTTCTTTAACATAATCCACAAATATAAAAAAACATTTTGGAAAAATTATGTGTTTTGCAATGTCTTTCAGCCGGGGATAGCTTAGCTTTGCAGGCAGACGGTAAGGATGCCCGCCTGTAAAACAGTAAAAGTATGTGTGTTAAAAAAGTATTGCCCTGCCTCTGTGCAGGCCTTGTCCTTGCCCTTGCGGCAGGCGGCTGCGACGATTTCTCCCGCAGGGAAACTCCCGGCGAACTGCGCTGGGAGGCGGCTTTGCTCTCTACCAGGAGCGAGGCTGTCCCGGACGTGGATAGTTTTCTACTAAGCATCAGGGACTCAAAGGGTACGGTGCTGTACGAAGGCAGCCTGGGGCGGTCTCCGGAGGCCCTGAGCGTAGATCCCGGCAGCTATACCCTGCGCCTGGTCTCGCTTTCGTTCGAGGCCCCGGCCTTCGACCGCCCCCAGTATGGCGACGAAACCGTAGTGGTGGTATCGGCCGGACAGAAGGTCACGGCCAGGCTGGAATGCCGTATGCTCAACTCCGGGATACGCCTGAGGGTGAAGCCGGAATTCCTGGAATGCTGTCCCGACGGCGTGCTCTATCTCTCATCGGCCGAAGGAAGGCTGCTGTGGACCTATAACGAGCAGCGGACGGCCTATTTCAAGCCGGGCCCTGTGAACCTCATCCTCTACAGCCAGGGAAAGGACGAAAAACTGCTCACCAGGACACTCCAGCCAAGGGAAGTGCTCAGCCTCGGGGTATCGGCCGCGTCGGGGAGCACTGCGGGCATAAAAGTCCAGCTGGATACCACCAAGACCTGGATTTCGGACGATTTTTTGCTGGGCGGACCCAATGGGGGAGAGGATAAGGAAAGCGCAGTTTACGTTGCCGATGCCGCCTCCTACATAGGAAGCAGCGGCGTCTGGCTGCAGGGCTATGTGGTGGGCGGAGACCTGAGTGCCGCCGGAGCCACGGTGAAGACCTCCGGCATTACCAAGGCGACCCATCTGGCACTGGCCTCCAGGGCCTCGGTAACGGCCAAGGCATCGTGCGTGGCCGTGGAACTGCCTTCAGGGAAAGTCAGGGAAGCGCTGAACCTGGTGGACCATCCGGAACTGATTGGCCGGAAGATCTATGTAAAGGGGAATGTGGTGGAAAGCTATTTCGGGACCGTCGGGCTCAAGGGCTGCTCCGAATGGCAGGACTAATATTTGGTCCTTACCAGTCGCGCGAGGCCGGACTCGAAGCGGTCCAGGGCGCTGCGGCCCTTCAGGAAGCCTTCCAGCGAGAGCTGGGTGCACTCCTTCAGGTCCTCCATAAAGATTTCCTTGAAGCGGAGGGCGGTGTCGCGGTCATAGACCAGGGCGTTCAGCTCGTGGTTGATGAAGAAGCTCCTGAAGTCCAGGTTGGTGGCGCCGTTCATTGAGAGATAGTCGTCGGCCACAAGAGTCTTGGCGTGGATGAAGATGCCTCCGTCCCATTCGTAGAGCTTGACCCCGGCTTCCAGGCAGGGGGCATAGTGGGCGCAGTTTCCGGGCCTTACCGAGAAGGTGTCCACCTTCAGGGGGAGCATTATCCTTACGTCCACTCCTCGGAGAGCGGCCGCTTTCAGTGCGTCCAGAAGGCCGTCCGGGGGGAAGAAATAGGGGGTTTGCAGGTAAACGTAGTCCCGGGCATTGGCCAGGGCCCACTCGATGGCCATAAGGGCCGAGCTCTGGGGGAAATCGGGTTCGTCGGAGATTATCTGCATAGCGGGACCCTTTGCAGGAGGAAGTTCCCTGAAGCACTGCTGAAGGGAACCCTCTATGCTGCCTCCGGAAGAGAGCCAGGTGTCCAGGAAGGAGGCCTGCATCGCGTGGGCCGCAGGGCCTTCGAAGCGGATGTGGGTATCCCTCCAGCGGAAGCGGTAATTGTCGTTCAGGTTCATACCGCCCACATAGCCGATGCGGCCGTCTATGACGGTGATCTTGCGGTGGTTGCGGCTGTCCAGGCGCATCATAAACTGGGTGAGGCCCTGCCGGAGCGAGGTGTATCGGCATATCTGGATCCCGGCCTGCTCGGCCTCCCTGTAGAAGGAACGGGGGACGGTCTTGTTGCCGAACCATTCGTGGAGGTAGCGCACCGTCACGCCTTCGCGGGCCTTTTCCTTCAGGGCTTCCCAGATCTGGCTGCCGGACTCGTCGTCGTCCATACGGAAATAGCCGATGCTGATGAAGTCTTTGGCGCCCTTTATATCGGCAAGGAGGGCCTCCCACATACGTTCCCCGGTGGTTATGACCTCGATGCCGTTGCCCTCGGAAATCAGGTTGCCCCGGTTGCAGCCGAGCATAAGCCGGGCAAGGGGCTCCCACGCGGGATCCACCGAGGCGGGAACCTCCCCGGAAAAGATGGGGCTGCCTTCCGGAAAGTCCTTGGCAAAGCGTTCCAGGCTGCGTTTATGGACCTTCTCGAAGACCTTTTTCCGGCGGTAGCTGATACCGAAGACCACGTAGATCACAAGGCCGATGACCGGCACTAGCGGTATGAAGAAGAGGAAGGCGGCCTTCCATCCGGGATCTCCTCCCTCACTCACGATGATATACCACGCCAGGGCCAGATAGGCTGCTGCGCCAAGGATAATGAGTATGATGGAAAGTGCCGACATAGCCTCGCAAAGATACGGAAAGTTTATTTGATTTGAACGGGATTTCTTGTAAATTTGCAAACTGATTAGTCAAAAGCAGACCCGATGATACCATACCTGAAGAAACTGGAAGAGCAGATTCGCCTGAACGGCAGCATCACCGCATTGGCGGACTACGGCGGCAAGGCCTACACCTATGCCTCCCTGGCCGAGCAGATAGAACTGTATCACGTCTTTTTCGAAACCATCGGCCTGCAAAAGGGCGAAAAGGTGGCCATCTGTGCCCGCAGCTGTGCCCGCTGGGGTATCTGCTTCCTGGCTGTGAACACCTACGGCGCCGTGGCGGTCCCCATCCTGGCAGACTTCACCCCCGAAAGCGCCGCCGTCCTTGTGAACCATTCGGAAAGCGTACTGCTTGTGACCGATCCCGATATCTGGGAAAGGATGAAGGAAATCAAGTTCCCCAAGCTCCTGGGCGTTATGTCCTGCCGCAACGAGGAACTCCTGTACAATTCGGATAAGGCCGTGGATGCAGCCTGGAACGGCCGCCGCCAGCTTTTCGAGGCCCGTTATCCCGACGGCTTCCGCCCCGAGGACGTAAGCTACAGCGGAGAATGGGAGGATCGCCTCGCCATAATCAACTACACTTCCGGCAGCACCGGTGATCCCAAGGGAGTAATGCTTCCCTACAAGGCTATGTCGGACATCGTGGAGCAGTGCCAGCAGATAATCCTGAACGAACCCGACAGTCTGGTTTCCACCCTGCCGATGGCCCATATGTACGGCCTTGCAATGGAGTTCATCTATCCCTGCTGCACCGGTTTCACCATCCATTTCCTGGGCAAGGTCCCTTCGCCTTCCCTCTTTATGGAAGCCCTCCAGACTGTCCGTCCCCGCCTCATAATCACCGTGCCCCTGGTAATGGAGAAGATATACCAGGCAATGGTGGAGCCGATGCTCGCCAGCCAGCCCTTCCGTATGCCCGGTTTCAACAGTTTCTACTACAAGTCGGTAGGCAAGCGTGTGGAGAAGGCCCTGGGCGGCCGGGTCCAGACCATAATCATCGGCGGCGCCCCCCTGAACTGGGATATCGAATGCGCCTTCCGCAAGATAGGCCTGCCCTATGTGGTGGGTTACGGTATGACCGAGGCCTGCCCCCTGATTGCCCTGGCGATGCCCGGCCAGTTCGTGGCCGGCTCCTGCGGCAAGCCCATCCACGAGGTGCGCATAGACTCCTCCGATCCCGAAACCATACCCGGAGAAATCCAGACCAAGGGCCCCAACCTTTGCATCGGCTATCTTAAGAACGACGCTGCCAATGCCAAGGCCCTCACCCACGACGGCTGGTTCAGGACAGGGGACCTGGGCACCCTTGACTCCGGCGGCAACCTCTTTATCCGCGGCCGCATCAAGGCCCTCATCCTGAGCGCTTCCGGCCAGAATATCTATCCCGAAGAAATAGAGCAGTACCTGGACAGCCAGCCGGCCGTGACGGAATCGGTGGTCCTGGACAGGGACGGCAAGATCATAGCCCTGGTATATCCCAATCCCGCCGGTGTGCAGGATCCCGACCGCCTGGGAGAGCAGATCCGCGAAGCCGCCAACCAGAGGCTTCCCCAGTACAGCCACATCTCCAAGGTGGAGCTTGTGGATATGCCGCTGGAACGCACCGCAAAAGGCACCATTAAACGACATCTTTACCATTAGTATATCACTATGTTCGAGAATCTGAGCGAGAGGCTGGAGCGATCCTTCAAGATACTGAAGGGTGAAGGCAAAATCACCGAAATCAATGTAGCCGAAACCGTCAAGGACATCCGCAAGGCCCTCCTGGACGCCGACGTAAGCTACAAAGTAGCCAAGGACTTCTGCAACCGGGTCAAGGACAAGGCCCTGGGTTCCAACGTGCTCACCGCCGTGAAGCCCCAGCAGATGATGGTGAAGATAATGCACGACGAGCTGGCCGATTTTATGGGCAGCAGCGCCCAGGAAATAAACGTGAAGGGCAATCCCGCCGTCGTGCTCGTAGCCGGCCTGAACGGTTCCGGTAAGACTACCTTCTCCGGTAAGCTGGCCCTGTACCTCAAGAGCAAGAGGGGAATGAAGGTCCTTCTGGCCGCTTGCGACACCTTCCGTCCCGCCGCCATCGAGCAGCTGAAGGTACTGGGCGAGGGCATCGAAGTTCCCGTCTATACCCGCGAGGGTGAAAGCGACCCCATAAAGATAGCCCAGGAAGCCATCGCCAAGGCCCGTTCCGAGGGCTACAGCGTGGTAATCGTGGATACCGCCGGCCGCCTTGCCGTGGACCAGCAGCTGATGGACGAGATATCGGCCCTGCACCAGGCCGTGAAGCCTTCGGAGACTCTCTTCGTGGTGGATGCGATGACCGGTCAGGACGCCGTGGAGACCGCCCGCGCCTTCAACGACCGCCTGGACTTCGACGGTGTGGTGCTCACCAAGATGGACGGCGACACCCGTGGCGGTGCAGCCCTCTCCATCAAGGCCGTGGTAGGGAAGCCCATCAAGTTCGTGAGCTCCGGAGAAAAGATGGAAGCCCTGGACGTATTCCATCCCGCCCGCATAGCGGACCGTATCCTGGGTATGGGCGACGTGGTTTCCCTCGTGGAGAAGGCCCAGGAGCAGTTTGACGAGAAACAGACCCGTGAGCTGCGCAAGAAACTTTCCCGCGACCAGTTCACCCTGCAGGATTTCTACAACCAGATCCAGCAGGTAAAGAAGATGGGCAACGTCAAGGACCTGGCCGCAATGATCCCCGGAGTGGGCAAGGCCATCAAGGATGTGGACATCCCCGACGACGCCTTCAAGAGCACCGAGGCCATCATCCTTTCAATGACCCCTTACGAGAGGGAGCATCCCGAAGCTATCAACGGCTCCCGCCGCAAGAGGATTGCCGATGGCTCCGGCACCACCCTGCCCGACGTAAACCGCCTTCTGAAGCAGTTTGAGGGCACCCGCAAGCTTATGAAGGGCGCCGTTACCGGCAACCTTATGCAGCAGATGAAGGGATTCAGACGCTGATCAGCGCCCGCAAATCGTCTTGAAATCGCAGTATTTGCAGCTGTCCGCGTCGGCCGAGCGCCTGAAGGGCAGCTGGGGGTTCACCATTTCCTGAAGCAGAGCTTCCACTTGCTCTTCCATCATTGCCGAAACCTCAGGCGAGGGAGCTATTTCCTCTATTCCTCCGGCATACAGGCGGGCCGTGCTGTATATGGAGTTTACGATATCGGCCCTGGTGAGTCCGGGCGTGGCTTTGGCCATATAATCATAGAGGTACAGCTGCAGGGCAATCTTCGGCCGCCTTGCTTCCTTGTCCCCGAAAAGGGCCTGGACGCTCTTCGGGTCCAGCCGTATGTCCTCGTCTTTCACCTGCCCGGTCTTGTAGTCCACCACCCTCAGCTGTCCGGGACGGCAGGAGTCTATCCTGTCGGCGCGGCCCCAGAGATGGAAGCCGTGGAAATCGGCCTCCAGATCCCTTTCCAGGCCTATTATGCGCAGGCCGTATGAGCCGGCGGCCGAGGCCAGGCGCTTGTCGTGTTCCAGGGTGTGCCTGATATAGTCTTCCAGGATGTTCTCCAGTACCAGGTTGCGTCCGCTCACTTCTATGCTCTTCATCTGAAGCAGGATGTTCCGGCGGATGCGGCTGCGGATTCCCTTCCTGTCGGCGAGCATCTTTTCTATGTCGGCCTCAAGGAGGGCCTTGCCGGTGAAGGGCGTGTACAGCTCCTGGATTACTGCGTGGAAAACATTCCCCAGCATACTGGAATCGAGGGATTCGGCCACTTCCTGATCGGCCTTAAGTCCTTTGATGTGCTTGTAGCAGAACTTCGCCGGGCAGCTAAGGTAGGCCTGGATGGCGGTGGGGGACAGCTTCATCGCCTTTATGCGCTCTATGTCCTCCGGGCTCTTTTCTATGTCCGGAAGGTCCGGGACCGGCTGCAGGGGGGCAACCGCCACCATCTTCTCCACCTTTATCCCGAAATGGTACTCCAGCTGCTTTATGTATCGGCTTTCCTCGCCGCTGTTAAGCCCTTCGGTACGGCTGTCGTAGATGAGTATCACGCGTGAAGCCCTCTGTAAAAGCCGATAGAAATAATATGCCCAGACGGCATCCTGATACTCGAAGCCCGGCAGGCCGAAGCTGCGCCTTAGCTCGGGCGGGATGAAAGAAGGGGTGTAGCTGTGCCTGGGGAACATACCTTCGTTGGCGCTCAGGATAATGAGATTCCTGAAGTCCAGGGCGCGGGTTTCCAGCGGTCCCATTATCTGGAGGCCCTCCAGAGGCTCTCCGCGGAAGGGAACCGACACTCCAAGGAGCAGGCTGTCGGCAATACGCAGCCAGGTGGCCGGAAGTATGGGCAGATCCACGTCGGAAAGGCTTCCTATCACCGTGTGGCAGCGTTTGATGAAGTCCAGCTCCAGCAGGTTGTCGCCGTCCGGGGAAAGCCTGGAGCCAAGGTAGAGCAGCAGGTCCCGGAGGTAGCTTTCCAGCCGGTGGTTCTGGGCGGCCGATGCCTCCGCGCTTTGGCGCAGCACAGGGACGAAGATACGCTCCAGCAGGGGGCCGCCCCTGAGTTCATCGGCCGGGATGTAGTATTTTGCATCGGCCTTTATCCTTGCGATTACTTCGCTCTCATTCCCGTCCAGCAGCTGGGGCAGCAGGCCCGAGCTTATCACCGCCTGTACGCCCCTGTGATAAAAATACCATTTCCCATCCTTCTCCCGGAGACTCAGCTGGAGGCCGAAAATAGCCTTCACAAGCGTGTACACGGCACTTTCCTTCATAGGATAGCCCATCGTGACGTTAATCTTGTCCCGGCTGGGAGGGATGGAGTTCAGAAGCGGCAGCAGCAGGCTTTCGTCCGGCAGAACTATGGCGCTTTCCACAGGGTCGCCGTCGAAGTCTGCGGCCAGCTGTCCGGCCATCTTGGCCTGCCCCGTTGCCGAGGGTACGCTTATAACCTGGATGCGGGGAAGGGTGCAGCCTTCGGGATCGGGCTCGAATTCCTGCGGGAAGTCCCTGAGGTTCTCGCGCATAAAACGTGAGGCGCAGTTGGCTTTGTCGCGGATTTCGGCCGATGAAAAATCCCAGTAGAAGCGGGCCACTCCTGCGTCGCGCATCTTGCTCAGTATCATATGCTCGCACAGGTTGAGCGCGTTCAGCCCCACGAAGTGGAAGCTCTCCACGCCGGGGAAGACGGGACCCAGGATATCGGCCACGGGGACACCTTCCTTCAGCTTTTCGGCAAGGGCGCGGTATACCTGTCCCTCATAGCACATACCTTCGCGGGAAAGGACCTCGTTGAAGTCCCGGTACAGGGGATAGAGTATGTTCCAGGTTTTCAGGAAACGGTCTTTCACGCTGCCCGGCTTAACGTTAAGCTTCCCTCCGTCCCTGAAGTGGCTCAGGAAATTGCCGATAGCCTCCCTCTGCCTTTCGCTAAGGTAGTCGAAGCTGTCCTGCATTCCCTTGAGTTCGGCCACGTTCTGCAGCAGGTTGCGGGCGTTCACCAGGTATTTGTCTATGTCGTTGAAATCGGCCAGGAGGACATCGCCCCAGAAGATGAATTCGTCCAGAGGCTCGGCGCCGGGGTACAGGGCGGTGTAGCAGTCGTAGAGCCTGAGCAGCAGCGGAACACGGCCGCTCACCTCCCTGCCGTGGACCTTGCAGAGGAAGTCGTGGATGGTGTACATCCTGGGCACAAGCGAGGTTTTCCCGACTCCCTGCCCCAGGTATTTCTTGAAGAATACCAGAGAGCGGCGGTTGGGAAGAATGAAGCAGCTGCTGTCCAGTCTGCCCTGGTCCAGGCAGTGTTTTGCCACTTGTTTCAGGAAGGGTGTCATCCTCTGAGCTAATTTTCTGCTAAATTAGTGATTTTGCGGGAAAAATCCTTATCTTTGTTACACTCACCAATTATTTGCAAACTTTATGAAAAAGAAATTCAGATGTCTGGTGTGCGGATATGTTTACGAAGGTGAAAATCCGCCCGCAGAGTGCCCTGTGTGCCACGTTAAGTCCGATAAATTCGTAGAAGTCAAAGAAGAGGAAGGCAAGCCTATGTGGGCCTGCGAACACGAGCTTGGAGTTGCCAAGGGAGTGGATCCGGAAGTCTTGGCCGGGCTCCGGGAGCACTTCGCCGGCGAGTGCTCCGAAGTTGGAATGTACCTGGCGATGAGCCGTCAGGCCGACAGGGAAGGCTACCCCGAGGCTGCCGATGCCTTCCGCCGCTATGCCTTCGAGGAGGCCGATCACGCCGCCCGTATCGCCGAGCTCCTGGGCGAGGTCGTCTGGGACACCAAGACCAACCTCAAGAAGCGCTATGAGGCCGAGGCCGGTGCCTGCGAGGGCAAACTGGCCATCGCCAAGCGCGCCAAGGAACTGGGTTACGACGCCATCCACGATACCATCCACGAAATGGCCCGCGACGAGGCCCGTCACGGAGCAGGTTTCCTTGGCCTGTACAAGAGGCTTTTCAAATAAACTGCACATCAATACTTTAAGACAGGACGCCCCATTTTCGGTGGGGCGTCCTGTCTTTTTTTGCTTTTTTTTGGGGGCTACATTGTAAAAATGGAACAAAAATTGATTATTTTTGCTGCTGTGCCATATTGACTATATCGTGCTTATGAAGAGAAATATCATATTTTTGTGGGCTTTTGCAGCTGTTCTCACGCTGCTGGCCGGATGCGCTAAGGAGAGTATAACAGATAACTCGGACGGAACGGACACGGTAACCGTTTCTTGTTCGGATATCAATGAAGATATCAGCGTGCTGCGCAGCCTTGTCGTAGAGAAAGCTTCCGGGAGCACGGTGGTTTCCCTTTCAGACAACACCATCACTTTCTCGTCGGGAACTACGTTGACGCTTACCCTCCGCAAATCTTACGGCTTTTCCTACGTAAACCCAACTGTGGGCGTCGTGGACGGCAATTATGTAATTGACGGTCAGGATATCGGCGTCGGTTTTGCCGATACAGCCCTCCAGCTCAGGGTTTCCGGCTCTTCGTGGCAGTACTACAGTTCCGGCAACTGGATTACTGTGGCTTCGCTGGTCCAGGGAAGCAGCATCCCTATATTCAGTTCCGTGACTCAGAGGGGACAAAACGTGATTGTGAGTCTCGGAAGCAAGGATACCCTGGAGCTACCCATCTATCAGGGAAGCGACAGCATAACCCTGGACAAGACGGCCGCTTCGGTTGGAATCGAAGGCGGCTCCGTGTCGGTCAGCGTTACTTCCAGCAAGAGTTGGGGCGCGTCGTCAGATGCATCGTGGCTTACCGTTTCGCCCGCTGCCGGGCAGTCCGGTACAACTGCGGTGACTTTAAAGGCCTCGGCAAACGAATCGTACGGACGCAGCGCTACGGTTACATTCTCGATAGGCAGCCTCAAAGCAAAGATTGTGGTTAGCCAGGATGGTGAGAGTGGCGGCGGTACAATCGGCGGTGACGACACCGAGCAGAGCGAGGACAACATTGCCAATACAAATTTTGACCGTACCATAAAGATAACATTCGTAAACGGCGGAACCGCCACCGTGTCAGGCGACGCCAACGGTGTCGTGAGTGTGAGTGGCAATGACGTTACCGTTGATAACCGCAGCACTACGGAAAAGGTGATCTATGAGCTTTCCGGCACCACCACAAACGGCTTCCTGAAGATATACAGCAACAACAAGCAGGCCCTGCTGCTCAAGGGCGTTTCCATTACCAATCCCAACGGTGCGGCCATCAACAATCAGGGTAAGAAACGCCTTTTCGTGCAGGTTACGGGCAACAATACCCTTGCCGACGGTACCTCCTATACACAGACTCCCTCTGACGAACAGGAGAAGGCCGCCTTCTTCTCCGAAGGTCAGATTATCTTCTCCGGCGACGGCACTCTCACCGTGACCGCCAAGGGCAAGTCCGGCATTACCTCCGACGACTATGTGCGCTTTATGAGTTCCCCTACAGTAAAGGTCACTTCTACAGCCGGGCACGGCGTGAGGGGGCAGGATGCCATCATAGTATCGGCCGGAAATATCGAGGCCAATGTGTCGGCAGCTATGAAGAAAGGCTTCAGCACGGATTCCCTGGCACGTTTCGACGGTGGCACGACGGTAATCAAGGTTACCGGCGGCTCCGGAAAGGACGATGACGGCAGCTACAGTTCATCGGCCGGTATCAAAGCCGACCAGCTCTTCGAGATGACCGGAGGAAGCCTGACCATCAACAACTCCGGTGCCGGCGGAAAGGGAATACGTGTGGGTAGCGCATACGACGCCTCCAACGTTGTCCATCTGGCACAGCCCAGCTATATCTCCGGCGGCAGCTGCATCATAACCACCACCGGGGCAAAGTACACCACCGGCGACAAGAACCCCAAGGGCTTCAAGACCGGCTGGGCCTACAAGGCCAGCGACCGCGACCACACCTACAAGGATTTTACCGGCGACTTCGAGATGAGGGGAGGCATACTCCGCTGCACAGTTTCCAATGCCGAGGGCATAGAGATAAAGCGCACCCTCACGGTAAGCGGCGGCGAAATAGCAGCCACCAGCAGCTCGGACGATGCCATCAATTCGGCCAGCACCTTTACCATAAACGACGGCTTTGTGTTCGGCGCTTCCACTGCCAATGACGGCCTGGACGCCAACGGCAACTTCGAAATAAACGGAGGCGTGGTTGTGGCCTACGGCAAGACCACGCCCGAAATGGCGATAGACGCCAACTCGGAGGGCAGTTTCAAGCTCACGGTAAAGGGCGGGACCATCTTTGCCATAGGCTCCCTGGAAAGCGGGTCCACTCTCACGCAAAGCTGTTACCAGGCCAGTTCCTGGTCCAAGAACACGTGGTATTCCCTTACCGTGGGTTCCGATACCTACTGCTTCAAGACGCCTTCGAGCGGCGGGTCCAAGCTGGTGGTGTCGGGCGCATCCCAGCCCAGTGTAAAATCCAATGTGACGCTCAGCGGCGGCACGGAGATATTCATGGGCTACGGAGCCACCGGAGCCAGCGTCTCGGGCGGTTCGTCGGTATCGCTTTCAAACTACAGCAGCAGCGGCGGCGGGCGCCCTTAGTGCCGGGGCTCAGGCTTCGGTAAGGAAGGCGAAGAAGCGCTCTATCTCTTTCTTTTCCCGGAAACGGGCGATGTAAACCTGGTCGCCCAGATCATCGGCAAGGGCGGGGCTCATACGTGTGCACATACACATATCGGCCCCGTAGCGGGACATTATCTCTTCGTGGCTATGCCTGTAGCTGTGGCAGTCGCGGCGGCCCGCATAGGCGCAGTAGAACTGCTCCCCTAGGCTTTTGCGGCGCTCTCCGAAGGCTATCATATCGGCCCAGATCTGATAGACGTCGGTGCTGTGGGCGAAGTTCATCATATCCGGGGTGAAGCCTCCCGGCGGGCGCATATTCACCTCCAGGCCCACGTAGTCGCCCTTGCGGCCCAGGCCTTCGCGGTCGCGGTCCAGCTGGAAGAACTCCAGGTGCACGAAACGGCTGGTGATGCCGAAGGCTTTCACCGTGCGGCGGCCTATCTGCGCCAGCTTGGCAGGAACGGTCCTGTTGGTCCAGTAGCAGGTGTCCAGGTTCTGATGGACTATATCCATAACCGGGGTGGGGAAGACCGAATTGTTCTCGAAGACGGGCTCACCCCTGTCGTTGTAAATGGCATCGTAGCTCACCAGGAGGCCGCTTATGAACTCTTCTATGACATAGTGTGAGAGATGGCCGCTGTGGGCTTCCAGCCATTTTTCAAGTTCCGGGGCCGATTCTATCCTGGAGGTATCGGAGGCGCCCACCCCGTTGTCGGGCTTGGCTATGAGCGGGTAGCCGGCCTTGCGGGCGAAGGCCTTTATGGCATCGGCCCCATCGGCCCCCTTGACCTGACGCGCCGTGGGAATGCCGCCCAGGGCATAGTACTTCTTCATCTCGGACTTGTTCTTGATGGAGGCTATGCGGTCGGTCCTTATGCCGGTGGTCACGTTGAAGTCCGTTCTCAGGCGGGCGTCCTGTTCCAGCCAATATTCGTTGTTGGACTCTATCCAGTCTATCTTTCCGTATTTGTAGGAGAGAAAGGCCACGGCGCGGAAAACCTCGTCGTAGTCCTCCAGGTTCCTCACGCGGTAGTATTCGGTGAGGGAGTCTTTCAGCTGAGGGGAAAGCTGCTCGTAGGGGGCATCGGCAATGCCCAGGACGTTTATCCCGTTGGCTTTGGCTCCGGCGCAGAAGTGCCAGTAGGTCTCGGGGAAATGGGGGGATATGAAGATTAAGTTCATAAAACTGTAGGATGAATTCTCGTGTGATACCTGGCGTATGCGGCCGTCCGAGATTTCCCAGGCGTCGCCGTGCAGGGTGGATCTGCCGTCCTTTATCTTTATGTAGCCGCCGTCCGGCAGGGTGTAGAAACGGTGCTGCCAGCTGTCGGGGAATACGATGTCTTCGAAAAGACGCTTCCCGTCCAGCCAGACATCCTTTACTTGATAGTAGTGGGGGACAAGGTTTATGTCCGTAAGGCCCAGACCCTCCAGGGAGCGCCTGTATCCGGGGTCCACGGCCTCGCCGGGAAGTTCAGGGTGGGAATAGACCCTGCTTGCGCAGTTCATACTGCCGGCGCTGCAGCCCATTACCACTCCGTCGAAGCCTTGCAGCAGTTCCCGGAGCCCGATTTCGTGGATGAAACGGTTCTGCGTGGGGACGTGGCCGCCGCAAAGCACTATCCAGTGGGCGTTTGCGACCAGGTAGGGCGCCTCAGCGGCATTGCGCCTGTCAAGCATCACTACCTCCTGAGTGCGTATGCCGGAGCGGTGAATGCACAGGCTCATTCCCTCCAGGACGGAATCGGTGAAGGCGCGGTCGTCCGGGGCTGCGCTCACCAGCAGCACCCGGGGCAGGACGCCGGGGCCGGCGGCTTTCGAAAGGGCTGCCCTGACATCGGCAAGGAATCCGTTGTCTTCAGTAAAATGGTCCTCCCCGTAACGGGTGGGACTCCCGGTCAAAAACACTGTCATTTCCGAGTCCAAAGTTACGAAAAAAAGGACGAGCTTGAATGAAAGCCGTCCTTTTTTCGTTGTTATGAACTTACCCGGTGCCTAATTCCACTGGTAATCCGTGTAGGTTACAGTGAAGGAAGACAACCTGAAGGTGGTATTGTTCCTGGTGAAGGTAAGGTCGAGGGATGTGACGGGAGCGTCACCTGACTTAGCCCAGGTAGAGGTAGTCATTTCATTTGGACCTTAAATGGACTTGACACTCAGCCCCGGAAATGCCAAATCTGCTTTCGCTTTAAAATAGCATCCGACAGTGCGTTTGTATTGAAAAAAACGCTATATTTGTCCCTGAGGTGCTCCCAAGTGCCTCTGACCTAGACAAAATAGCGTTTGCAATTTGCTCTGACCGCGTAGGAACGTAGGAAATTCTTCATTGAAGGTTCAGGCAAGTCGTAAACGCCCGCGACAGATACCCCCAGTGGTATTTAGCGGGCGTGACTTGTACCTTCATGGTTTCCTACGACCACTACCGGACAAGTTCGCGCCCGCGTTTTTTGTGTGCAGCGATAGAGTTTATATAATAAAATAACCGTACATAAATAAGTAGCACCAAATAATGAATCCTTTTGTTTCAAGCCCATATAATAATGTTGGTGGCCTTAAAAGGGTCTTTGCAAACAACATTAAGCCGGTTCAAGGTGTATACCGGTTATGGAAGTATATCTATGACTATGACGTGGAAGAACCGAAACTTGAGCCAATTCCCATAAAGTATAAAAGAGGGAAAGGATTGTCCTTATTTAGATATCTGTCTGCATCACACTTTCTTAAAGATGTCACTGCCCGCAGTTTAACATTCGTTTCTCCGGCATTGTGGAATGACCCCTTCGAAAGACTCTTCTTTAGAGAGTCTATCAAAATCGGCCAGATAAATTACTCGATAAGATGCATTTGTTTGACATACGATTGGATTGAAAGCGAAGAAGCAGCATGGTTGCGTGCTGGTGAAAACAACGAAACAGTGCGAGTTGATTATGACTTCGAGAAGTTATGCTCCGAACTTAATAAAATTAAGGATGTTGACTTCTACTTTAGTGTAGTAGATTATTCTCTCTCAAGAAAGGAGATCATTAAGTTATCGAATGACTTTAGTGGAGGCGCGTGGAGCCCTAATTCTATAGATGATTATCTTAATGTAATGAGCCTAAAGCGTAAAGCATTTACATATGAGAATGAAATTCGTCTGTTTCTGGTGAAGAAGCAGCCCATTATTGGAGACATTATCAGTATTGGTTATTGCGATTCGCCTATTAATTCTGTGTGTTTACCTCCTAAAAAATTAAGTCCACTTGAGGAGGTAGAAAGAGCAAAAGAAAGGTATAATATAAACGTAATGCATTCGCACTTATATGACTTAGTATAGACAACATGTTGGATCATTAATACTATTATTCCTGTGAGTTTATTTGACAAAGATTTAGTTGAAAACGAGGAACACTTCAAGAGGGTAATCACCGTAGAAGAAGATATCGCTCTCTCCCTAGGACTGGGCGCGTGTGTGGTTGAGACAGAAGATACGAGGTCTTTCCTTGATGCTTTGTACGAGAAGCTAAGTGTGGATTACATCGTACTTGGAACCGGACCGCTCGCTGAAAGATTAAAGTCGCAAAAAGGCCGTCCGGTTATCAGGTGGGATGCAAGCAAGTTTTGTAAAGGTGATGCCGTTGGTTCAATGTATACACTGTCGCAGCGTAAAGATAAGCCCATCGTCATCATCGAGAACATCGTGGATATCCCCGACGGGGACAGAAACATCTATGACGATCCCGTGCTCGTTGAGAATATCCTCCTCCATTCCTGGAAGAACGACACGATTCACCTGACCCATCCTCAGAACGGCCAGTTCCAACTGAACAAATGGGACTACACCGTCATCTTCCCCGTCAAGCCCGGTGAATTGCAAAAACTCCATCATAGCATCAAAGGCGAAGGATTCGCTTGGATATCTTTTGTTCAATAAAGAATATAGCACAGCCCATTTTGTAATTTAATGATTATTATGAACAGATCGTTTACGCTTTCCATTGCATCCCTGATGCTGATGATTGTTTCCTGCGGCAAAGCCGATACCAGTGCCATCGAAGCGCGGCTTGATGCCATTGAGAAGGTGTCCATTGCCTCTCTTCAGAGCCAGATGTCTCAGATAAATACGACCATAGGCAATCTGCAGGCTACCCAGTCTCAGCTGTCGGGCTTCGTCACGAACTTGCAGACGTCGGTGGGCACCCTAGATGGGAACTACTCAAGCCTCAACACGGCTGTGGATAATCTCGGGAAGCAGAACAGCAAGTTCGAGAAGGATATAGCCGACCTTGCGAAGGCCGTAGATGACTGTGGAAAGGACGTCAAGAAGTGGGTGGAAGAATCATACACAACCCTGACGAAATTCAGCGAGCTCCAAGGGGAAGTCTCCACCATAAAGACGAATATCCAAACAATCTTCTCTCGTCTTGACGGCCTTGATTCTGAGACAAAGAGGATCTCCGACGGGCTGAGGGACCTTTCGACCGAACTGAACGAAAAGCTCGGAAAGTGCGAGGGTGAAATCGAGGGCATCAAGGAGGACTTGAAGGCCTTACAGGACGATGTGGATTCGATAAAAGAACAAATCGCCGCAGTTGTTTCTGCAGTTCAATCGGTCGTGGTTGTCCCGGATTACTCCGACGGGTCGGTAAAGCTTTCGAAAGTAGCTGATAACAAGGTTTATTTCGAGGTCTATCCGCTCACGGCGGCGGAAGAGATTTCCAAAGTCGGCCCATCGAGCTTTTCTCTGGATTACGTCGAGACCTTGACAAAGAGTACTAAGGAATTGATTAATCTGCCGATTACGGCCGTTTCGTTTGATGGAAAGATGCTGCTCGTGACGGTCGATGGAACCGGCCTTCCGGACACGATAATTGAGGGCACGAAGACTGCCAGCGCCAGGTTGAGAATTTCCGACGGCACCGTGACGCGCAGCTCGGAGTATTTCCCGATTTACAGGAAGGAGTCGGGTTCCGGCTCTGGTTCTCAACAGAATGGAATCGCAATCACCGGAGAAGCCTTGAATATTGGTGACTCTTCAGCAACTCTCTATGGTTGGAGTAATCAGGATGGCTCTGCCGGGGCCTCTGTTATATTCGGGATAGAGTACTCTGCTACAGACCTGACTACCGCGGCTACCACGGTGTCTGCAAGCGAAAAGGATGCTGAAAACAGGTACTCCTGCCGGATAACCGGCCTAATGTACAACACCATTTATTACTACAGGGCTTTTACACTATACAATGGCATAAGGGCATATGGACAGGTGAAAACATTTAAAACAGAACCGTGTTATGAAATCGTAGACCTTGGGCTTTCTGTCAAATGGCGTGGGTGGAATCTCGGCGCGAGTAAGCCTGAGGAGTATGGTGATTATTATGCTTGGGGTGAGACGGAGCCTAAGGAGAATTACTCTTGGTCCACCTACAAATGGTGCAACGGTTCATCTAGTACCCTTACGAAGTACAATACCACGAGTTCTTATGGTCCTGTAGATAATAAGACTGTATTGGATGCTGCGGATGATGTCGCCAGTGTAAAGCTCAGCGGTAAGTGGCGTATGCCTACGGATGCTGAGTGGACTGAATTAAGGACCAAGTGCACGTGGACCTGGACAACGCTGCACGGCGTGAACGGAAGATGGGTAACAGCCCCCAATGGCAACTACATCTTCCTTCCCGCCGCTGGCGGCTGGTTCGATACCGATCTCGGCGTTGCCGGTTCCTTCGGCTACTACTGGTCTTCGTCTCTCAATGCGAACAGCCCGAGCAGCGCTACGTACGTCTGGTTCCAATCCTCCGCTGTGATCAAGGAGTCCGGAGGCAGCCGTTTCATAGGGTTCTCAGTCCGTCCGGTCTCAGAATAAAAGGACGGCCAGGGCAAGAACATAATAATTATGAACAAATAGTATGAAAACTCAAAAGAAAGTCATTGCTCTTAACTTTCCTTCAAAAAACGGATTAACATCAAAAGATCGAGTTACAGTCGTTAATCTCTATACTGACTTATGTGGGAATCCAGATTTTGAAGATACTGCATATTTGTCTTCTCAGTCATATCAAGAGATCTTTGGGAAGCCCCGATCAATAGTTGGAAGACAGAGAAAGCTTTTATCTGTTCTTCGTATCAAGAATAAAGAGACTGGCCGGGTAATCTATCGTAAATATAATAATAATCCTCGTTTCAGCGGGCTCAAAGATGAGATGATTGCTCTTCATCCCGCCTCAATACGCGAGTTGACTATCGAAAACAATTCAGAAATTGTTGGAAAGCCTGTTGAAGTGGGAAAGGGGAATTATTTCTGCTACTACTGGAATCATCCTTTTCATGCAACTCGAATATCAATGAAACTGGGCACCATATCTGTGTTTCTAGCTATCTTATCAATCATAATTACAATCGTTTTAAGCTGCAACTGTAGTTAAGAATAATGAATTGTAATATGATCCAATTTGACAACGATTAAGATAAAAACCAGAGGCTCTTAGAAGATAATCACTATCTAAGAGGATATCACTCTTTAGATTGGCCTTCGATAACGAGAGAATCCGTTACTCCAACTATATTTGGGTGGAGGTTCTGACCGCAACTCCGATCACAGAATATCATACAACAAAGTATACGGTCTACTAGTCGGGCATTTCGCTGGAGTACCGTAAAAATTGGTGGCGGCTAAGTGCCTGTGTATCTGCATAATAAGCAATTGTCTTATGCTCGCGCGAGCATAAGACAATTGCTTAAATGACACTGTATCAGATAGTTGGCTGCCACCGCCTGGGACCACCACCAGTGACCACCGCCAGTGACCACCGCCAGTGACCACCGCCAGTGACCACCCTGGATATCTCATACCGGCGCATTCAAGACAGGATTCGGGTCTATGATGCCGCAGATGAACAGCCGTAGTGGGGTGAGTCGGTTGCCTGATTCCTGGTTTCAGTTATGGGACCAAGACTTTTATCCTATATCGATCGGGTCCCCCAGAAAATGCGGTTTCTTTCCGATAATGAGATCCAGGAAGACTTTACACCTTGCGCCCCATTCACGGACGTGGGTGATTATACCACCCGAACGAAAACTAACATCTCTGGCGTTATAGCCGATGGCATCGATTCCCTTTTTCCCGGCAATGAATATGGCTCTCTCGGTGTGGAACTTCTGACTGACGACGATAAATGATTCCTGGCCGAACACTTCCTTCGCCCTGACAACTGAATCGTATGTCCTGAAGCCGGCATAGTCGAGGAATATGATATCCTCCGGTATTCCTTTCTCCATAAGCGCCTGTTTCATGGCCCGGGGTTCATTGTAATCCTTATGCCGGTTATCTCCACTCACAAGAATCCGATCGATCCTGCCTGCTTTATAGAGTTCGGCAGTGGCATTGATTCGGCCGATGAAGAAGGCATTGGGACCACCAAACCTTCCTACCGGTGACGTTCCCAGGACAAGAACTGTGTGATAGTGAGGGATATGGGTGGGAGAATCATATAGACGGCATTTTGAATAGCTGCTTATCCGGACGTTGCAATAGATGATCCCGGCCGATATTATGAAGGCCAGGATTATGATTCCCTTGATGATTCCCCTTGATTTCATATGTCATCTTGGCCTGCGAAAATAATGCCGTAATACCCGGTGTGAGTCCTTCTCTTATTTCTTAACGCCAAGAACTTTTTGTTTTCACTCATATTATTTATCTTTGTGAAAAATCAGCGTTATGCAAATCCTTCAACACCCCATTTCAAAATCAGAGCTCGCGAGCATTGCGGGGAATACTTTTGGAGATATGGTAAAAGCAGTAGCCGATGTAAAACGCGGTATTGTGGCCATTGATGCCGATTTGCACTCCGATTTGGAGCGGATACTACTGGAGGACGGTTCCGCCCAGGAGGACCTTTGGGGCTTCAATCTTTGGGTAGAGGAAGAAGGAGATGATTTTATAGAATTCGATTCGCTCATAAACATCCGGTCCTGGCAGGGTAATCCATCACGGGATGTTGTTGACCCTGCAGTCCGTGAAGCCATAAAATCCATTGTCAATAAGTTCATCACTGAATAGATGCAACATTCCTCCCTTGAAAATGGCCGGTGGGCCCAACTATCCTTTCCGCAGCAGATGGCTAACATCGGCAGTGAGACTTCCCGCGCATTGAAAGCACTGGAAGCCGGGAAGGAAAGCCGTGCCCAGAGTGCGTTTGCACGTTTTCAAGAACTCATTGACCTCACCATCCGTTATGGGAGGCAGGGCGAAAGCAAATCGGCCCGCAGTGCCATGTGGGAAGAGCTATGCCGATTCCGGGAGTTGTACTGTGCAGCTTTCGAGGAGCGTAATCTCTCTGAGCTCGCCGCTGCCAACCGATATCTGGACCAGTTTGCATCCATCCGGAAGTAAGAGGCCAACTTATCTTCGTCCGCTTTGACGGCTGGAGTTCCGCAGAATGGCATCTTTCATTTGCATATCGGCCAGCTCGTACGTATTCACTTAAACGCTGGCTATCTGGCGTAATGTTCCAGCAGCGTATTGTGAATGGCCTTTATGAGTTGAGGAGTTTCGTAGGGGATGAAGTGGAGTTTGTTGTCTTCCAGGAAGTGGTCATAGCGTCCGTTGAAGCCATAGGCAATCAGGTAACTGAAATTGACAGCCATACACTCCTCTGCTGCCAGGACATAGTCTGTATTGCGGCCCATAATATCAAAGAAGTCAGTTGCTTCTTCGATGGGAATCATGATGTCCGTGTCATCGATAGGCACCAGCACGGGGTGAACGCCAAGGTAGAATTCGGCTTCGGGATTGGTGGCCACCGCCTCGGCGAATGTGCTGGAATATACTGAAATCAGCGCGCAGCGCCGCTTCTGCCCATTTATGGTGAATTCTCCATAGTTGTCGTATTTCTCCACATCAGGGTTGCTCATCAGCATTTTCTGAACTGTCGGGCCAAATTGTATGTTATGATCCATAATAGAAAAACCGACCAGCGAATACATCAGTTGTCGGAAAATGGCGTCATTCCGCGTCAGAGTGTGGAATAACTCGTGCGACACCAATTCGCGGGCGAGAAGGACGCGGAACTCCCTGTAGTCCGCATCCAGGGATGGATCCCCCTGATATGCACGGGCAAACCGTTCCGTATCGAATTCGCTGAGGTATATTTCATTATTCAACGTATAGCCGCCCATGTGACCTTCATCGTCCATCGTTGTCTTTATGAAAACGATTTCACGCCTTACTGGCAAGCTGAAGCCCAGTTCACCGCATCGGGCTTCTATGAAATCCATTGTCTTTGCGAGTGCCTTCTTCTCTTCCTCCGAGAAATCCATTATCTGTTCTGCCGATATGGCCTTGAATTCGTCAAGAGATTTGCCTGTACATCCAAGCTTCCAGTCAATGTCGTTCTGAGTCTGGGAGTCTAAATAGGACGTATTGGACAATTTTAACTGTCGGCCTTCTTCCTTTGTTGCAAATCGATAGCTGAAGGTCCCGCTGTGCGTCCGGGCCAACTCGTTATTCCTGCCTGAACCGGCAGAAAGCATCGTTACCGAGCATAAAAAAACTATGGGGAAAATAATCTTTTTCATAAAGACACACAATTGATTATGCAAAGATAAACAATTACACCAAAACAGAAAGGATTTTTGGGCGGCTGGAAAGGCGGCGCCTGCGCCGCATTCCCAGCCGGGTGTTCATCAAAAAAGGCCTCGCCAAATGGCGAAGCCTTTTTTGTAGCCCGGAGGGGAATCGAACCTCTATGATTGGACGCAAAAGAGAATTTGACCTTCTTCAGGAGGCTGTCTATTTTTTTTGCAAGAGGTAGATGCTTCCCGCAATCATTGCCGCAACCAGAAGGAAAGCGAGGGTGGTATTGAAAGCATCGCCATAGCGCATCTTTAAAAGGAAGATGCCGTAGTTGAGGCCGAAGAGTACAGCCCCGCCGGCAAGGGCGGTACCGATAGCCTTTGCCGTACCGGAAGGATTTCCCTTCCAGCTCTTTTCCCGGAGGATTCGGCGGCCGATGACGCCCAGGGGGATGAGGCCGATGAGTATGGCAACGGAAAGCGCCAGGGTTTTCCGGGCCTTGGCGGCAACTTCGGCCTCCTGGGCCCGCCTTTCGGCCTCCTCGAAACGCTCCATAATGGCCCGTGTTTCGGGTGTTATGAACTCACCGTAGAGTTCCTCGGGCGACTGGGCAGCGGACGAGATGGCGGGAAGAAGCAGGATCAGTAGCAAAAAGCGTTTCATCATTCGTAGTCAAAATCGGCGGCGGTGAGGATATGCTTGCTGTCGCCGGGAAGGTCGTCATCATAGGCCTTGAGGAAATGCTCGGCCAACAGGATGTCCGGAATGGCTGTCCACTCATTGTAGGCCACCAGAACCACGATCATATTGCCTTCTTTCAAAGCGGCCTCGGCCACGGGCATTCCTTGATAGGCCTGCCAGGCGGGCCCATCACAGGGAACATACCGGTCCAGGAAAATCGGGTAGCTGTTGTCCCAGCCTTCCGGCATGTAGAAGACCATCTTATAGCGGGACGATGTATCCTCTCCGGCATACAGGACGTCTGCCGTCACGACATAGTCCTTGAAGCTCTCGTCCTCAAAGACCAAGCGGCAAAGCCAGGATTCGCCAATTTCCACATTGGAGAAACTGCCTTTTTCCTTGCAGCCGGCAAGGAGCAGCAAGGCAAGGGGAAGCAGATAAAGCAAGCGTTTCATAGGGCTATTCTTTGACTAAACGTACAGGGTACCTTCTTTGGCCCAGGCTGGTCTCGCCCAGTTCCTCCCAGGTGTAATAACCATCCCGATTGGGGGCCTTTAACAGGGGATTCAGGATGATGACCTTCAGGTAACACCCGTCAGAGCCCGCAATGCCAAACTCCCTTGCCGAGCGGCTTCCAATGGGGTAGAGGAAGGATATGCTGTTCCCGTTTTTCCCGGTAAAGACCACCCACTCCTCCACGTCTTTTTCCAGGGCGGACTGCGTGCAGCCCTCGCGGAGTTCCTTGAGTTCGGCCAGTGTAGGCAGGCGCCAACCCTCGGGGATATCGGCCTCCGGGCCGATATCCTCAGCCGCCCACTTGACGCTGAGGCCCAGGTCAACGGCCCT
>JAGCYC010000062.1 GCA_017961015.1 Bacteroidales bacterium
GAACAAAAAACCTCGAAAACGTTCCCGCCGGCGTGCTCGAGTTCCTCGCGGGGAACAAAAATGGCTGTTTTTGTTCCCGCTCAGAGCCTTCGGCCCCGCGAAATCAACGTTACCCCCTCATCGCTTCGCTCCGGTCCCCTTGGGGGACAGGGGTCGCACCGTTCGAGTCGTATACAACGAAAAAGGGTGGCGCATCGACTGCGTCACCCTCTCAGAGCGGAAAACGAGACTCGAACTCGCGACCCCGACCTTGGCAAGGTCGTGCTCTACCAACTGAGCTATTTCCGCAAATGTTTAAAGAACGTTCCCGCGGGACGGGAATGCAAAGGTACGGCTTTTTTTGAAAACTGCAAATTTTTTAATCATTTTTTTAGAAAAAGTCTGTGAGGGTGATTAAGAGTCCGTTGGAATTGTTATCTTTGTGAATGATTACCCCTCGAAGAGGGGGTCTAAAGCTTTGAAAAAGACAGCCACAATACTCTCAGCCGCGTATGCGCTTATGGTGCTGACCCTTGCCGGGGCGGCCCTTCAGGCCTGCTGCTGCCAAAACGGTTTCGACGCCCGTGAAAAGGAAATCATCGACCGTCAGGACGGCGTGATGTATGTGACTACCCTCCCACAGGACAGTGTAACCCTGCGGGCCCCGAGCAGGGACCTGTCGGAGCGGGAGCTCAGATCGGCCCGGCTGCGCAAACTTGTGGACGGGATGTACCTTACGGTCACCGACCCTTCGCAGGACGGTGTGGGGATAGCGGCACCGCAGGTGGGGATTAACCGCCGCATCATCTGGGTACAGCGCCTGGACAAGGAGGGCGAACCCTTCGAGTGCTACCTGAACGTGCACCTGGACAGCCTCTGGGGAGAACCCCGCCGCGGCCCCGAAGGCTGCCTGTCTGTCCCCGGTATGAGGGGAATCGTAAGGCGCAGCGGCGCAGTACTGGTTTCCTATCTGGACCGCGAGAGCCTGGAGCCCCGGAAAGATACTGTGAAAGGCTTCACGGCCGTGATTTTCCAGCACGAATGCGACCATCTGGACGGCATACTGTACATTGACAAGGCCGACAGCCTCTATCGTTCCCCGGAGTGGGAGGCCGAAAGGGAAGCCTTTGATTACAGCCGTCCCGAATGGTGGAAGTCACCGGCAATGCCGAATAAGTGTAACAACCAATAACCCAATAAATTATCATTATGAAAAAGTTTTTGACAATCATCCTTTGCGGCTCCATCCTCGCGAGCTGCGGTCTGTCCAAGTTAGCTTCCGGTTCCCTGATCGGCGCCGGTGCCGGTTCCCTGGTAGGTGCCGGTGTGGGCTATCTTATCGGCGGTAACGGCCAGGCTGCCGCTATCGGCGCAGCCGTGGGTACCGCAGTCGGCGGTGGCACCGGTGCCATCATCGGCAATGCGATGGACAAGAAGGCCGCCCAGCTGGCAGAGCTTGAGAACGCCCAGGTAGAGACCATCACCGACGTGAACGGCCTCACCGCCATCAAGGTTACCTTCGACAACGGCATCCTCTTCGACTTCGGCAAGAGCACCCTGCAGGATCCCGCCAAGGAGCAGCTTGACAAGTTCGTCGCCGGCATCGCCGACCTCGAGCAGACCAACATCACCGTTTACGGCCACACCGACAACGTAGGTTCCGACGCCGCCAACCAGAAGGTTTCCGAGCAGAGGGCCGATGCAGTTGCCAAGTACCTGAACAAGCACGGCATCGCCACCAAGCGTATCCACGCCGCCGGCCTGTCCAAGGACTTCCCCGTAGCCGACAACGACACCGATGAAGGCCGCGCCAAGAACCGTCGTGTGGAAATCTACGTTTCCGCCAACGAGGAAATGATCAAGGCCGCCGAAGAAGGCAAGCAGATCTAATTTCCGCGCAAAGACAAGATTACGCGTACCTGTCCGCAGCCGGGCAGGTACGCTTTTTCGTGCCTCCCGGGGGCGGTTTGTGTAAATGGCTTTTTTTCATTAACTTCGCATATTCTACATATATGCGATGAAACTTTATATACCTATAGTAAGCGCCGCACTCCTTTTGTCGGCGGCCCTCGGCGCCCAGCCGGTAGTCAAGGCCAACTATGCCCAGGCCGAACGTTTTTCCCAGAAAAAGACAGCCCGTATGGTGGGCTCCACCCGCATCCGTCCCCAGTGGTTCCAGGACGGTGAACGCTTCTGGTACAGCTGGAAGGCGGCCGACGGCACCCATTTTTACCTGGTAAACGCCGCTTCCGGCAAGAAGCAGGAGATATTCGACCGCGAGAAGCTGGCCCGCCAGCTGAGCGAAGTAACCCTGGATCCCTACGATGCCCAGCACCTCGGAATCCAGCCCGAACTCAAGGACGACAAGCGCCTTCAGTGGGACCTTGAAACCCGCCGCGAGAAGCTTGATTCGGCCGGAAACAGCACCGGGGAGCACGTAAAATACCGTTTTTACTATGATCTTGCCTCCGGCGAACTGAGCTGGGACTGCGAAGAGCACCATCCCGAGTATCCAGACTGGGCCAACGTGTCCCCGGACGGATCGGCCGGCGTGTATGTGAAGAACTACAACCTGTACCTGATGGACAGCGAGAACCTCGCGAAGGCAGCAAAGGACCCCAAGGACAGCACCCTGGTTGAAAAGGCCCTCACCAGCGACGGCACCGCGGAGCACTCCTGGGACGGAGACAACTATACCGGTGATATGGAGGCCGATTCCACCGCCCGCCACTGGGCCTCGGTCCGCTGGGCCCCGGACGGGAAGCACATCGCCGGAATACGCTGGGATATGTCGGAAATAAAGAAACTCTGGGTGATCCATTCCACCTCCAGCCCCCGGCCCACCCTGGAGAGCTACCACTATCAGATGCCCGGTGAAAAGGGCCCGGCCGGCAGCCTGTGGGTTATGGACCTGGAAGGAAAGTGCAGGACCTATCCCTGGGAAAGCTTCAAGGACCAGGACGGCGAGCTGATCTCGGCCCCCGCGACGGCGGCCCTCATATCGGCCCCCTGGCGCAGCAGCGTTTGGCTGGGCGATGCAAAGGGACTGTGGCTCCTGAGGCGCAGCCGTGACCTAAAGCGCACGGACCTCTGCCGCCTGGACCTGGATGCCGACAGCACCCGCACCGTGGTGGCCGAGCGCCTGAACAGCTATGTGGAAACCCGCGACCCTGTCCTGCTCCCAAGCGGTGACCTGGTATGGTGGAGCGAGCGCAACGGCTGGGCCAACCTCTATCTCTACGGGGCCGACGGCACCCTCAAGCGCAACCTTACCGAGGGCTCCTTCCACGTGGAGGACGTGCTGGCGCAGGGCTCCGGCTATCTTCTGGTGAGCGCCTGCGGAGTGAATCCTTCCGAGAACCCCTATCAGATGCACAACTACCGCGTAGCCCTGTCAGGAGGCGCGATGAAGCAGCTGGATATGGACGATATGGACGTGCTTGCAACGGCCTCCGAAAACGGTAAGTACCTGGTAGCCAATTATTCCCGCGTGGATGCGGCGCCGGCCGTGTGCCTCATATCGGCCCAGGGAAAGAGGACCGAGCTTGAGAAGGCTGACCTGAGTCGCCTGATCGAAGCCGGCTACCGTTTCCCGGAGCGTTTCAAGGTGAAGGCGGCCGACGGCGTCACCGACCTTTACGGCGTGATGTACAAGCCCTTCGACTTTGACTCCACCCGGGTATATCCCCTTGCCGATTACGTATATCCCGGCCCCCAGGTGGAGGCTAACAACATCTCCTGGAGCGCAGGCTTCACCCGCACCGACCGCCTGGCCCAGCTGGGCATAATCGTGATAACCGTGGGTAACCGCGGCGGCCATCCCAACCGTTCCAAATGGTATCACAACTACGGCTACGGGAATCTGCGCGACTATGGCCTGGAAGACCAGAAATGCGCAATTCAGCAGCTTGCGGCCCGCCATCGCTTCATCGATCCCAAGCGCGTGGGCATACACGGACATTCCGGCGGCGGCTTTATGTCCACCGCGGCCATCCTCAAATACCCCGAATTCTTCAAGGCGGCCGTATCCTGCGCAGGCAACCACGACAACTCCATCTACAACCGCTGGTGGAGCGAGCAGCATCACGGCATACGCGAGGTCTGGGAGAAAGGCGACACCAGCTTCGTATACAGCATAAGCACCAACCAGGAGATAGCCCCCGCCCTGAAGGGCCGCCTGATGCTGGTGACCGGCGACGTGGACAACAACGTGAATCCCGCCAACACCGTACGTGTGGCCGATGCCCTCATACGCGCGGGCAAGCGCTTCGAACTGGTAGTGCTGCCGGGCCAGAGGCACGGCTTCGGCGATATGAACGAGTACTTTTTCTGGAAAATGGCCGACCACTACTCCCGTTACCTGATAGGCGACAGGAGGGAGAGGCCGGTAGATATAGAAGAGATAAAAAATGACTGACAAGTGGATTGTGGCCGAAGTCGATGGCAGGATTTCCGCCATCGCCGCCGATTACCGTTTCCTGGCCTGGTTCGGAGAGCGCATAAGCCTCCTGAAGGCCGATGAGGTGGAAACGCTCCGCACCTACAAGATAAGCACGGAGCGACTGCTGGAGCTGGGAGGCAGCCTGAAATGGGATGACCTGCGCCTGTTCGGATCGGCCTTCCAGAAACAGGTTTGGAAAACCCTGATGGAAATGCCCCGGCAGCTGGTGAGCTACTCGGACCTGGCGGCCCTGTGCGACAATCCCCAGGGAGTGAGGGCCGTGGCTCACGCCGTTGCCCTGAATCCGCTGCCCTACATCATCCCCTGCCACCTGGTGGTGCCCAAGGAAAGCATAGACAGGGTGAAGGAGATACGCACCGCAGCGGCCGAATCCACCCTCTTCAAGGGCAGCGACCTGTATCTTCTTGACAGTATAGGCGTAGGGGAGTACGCCTGGGGCCCCGAGACCAAGCGGGCATTCATAAAATACGACCTTTCTCCCCAGTAGAAACGCCGCGGAACTTGCTTAATTAAATATTTTTAACTATCTTTGCCGTCCCAAAACTCGGAACATAAGATCCGGGCTTTGGGACAGTAACTTTAACTTATTTATTAACAAACATTTATGCCCACAATTCAGCAACTTGTCCGCAAGGGACGCGAAAGGCTCGAAATCAAGAGCAAGTCGCGTGCACTGGATGCTTGCCCTCAGAAGCGTGGCGTGTGCCTGCGTGTTTACACCACCACACCTAAGAAACCGAACTCGGCCATGCGTAAAGTGGCCCGTGTACGCCTTTCCAACGCAAAAGAGGTCAATGCCTACATCCCGGGCGAAGGTCACAACCTTCAGGAACACAGCATCGTGCTCGTTCGCGGTGGCCGTGTGAAGGACCTTCCGGGTGTTCGTTACCACATCCTTAGAGGAGCTTTGGATACCGCCGGCGTGGACGGACGTACTCAGTCCCGTTCCCTGTATGGCGCAAAACGTCCTAAGAAATCTAAGAAGTAAATTTATCACCTTTAACTTTTTTTCATCATGAGAAAAGCGAAGCCTAAAAAGAGGATTCTACTTCCTGATCCTAAGTTTCACGATGTGGAAGTTACCCGTTTCGTGAACAATCTTATGCTGCAGGGAAAGAAGAGTATCGCGTATTC